>JAFVAA010000348.1 GCA_017476305.1 Lachnospiraceae bacterium | reverse complement strand
CGAACAGATCAGCGACAAGAAGATACTGAGGATAGGTATTCTTCTTAATCACTATTCAGATTTTTTGAATAGTGATTTGTTGTCCTATGAGGATATTGATGATGTTGGAAAAGGTGAGGGTATTCTTCATGGCTGACCTCCGGTATGTGGGGATTTAGTATTATGGTGTTGCTGTTGTACGGATAAAAAAGAAATGGGTTCATTCCAAAGTATAGGAACTGCCCATTTCTTTGTAACATCTTGCAAACAGTATGGATTATTAAATGTGCCTATTTCCAATATTTATTTGCTTTAGCGAGTGATTCGCTTTCGGTGAGATCGAACTTGGATACAAGTTTTTTTACAGCATCCGAGATGGATAAATTAAATTCTTGACAAGATTCTACCAGGGATCGTATACCTTTTTCTTCGCCAATAGAAATTCCTTCTGAGATGCCCTCTTCTTTTCCGACTCGCACCAATCGTTCGGATTCAGATTCTATTATTGTTCCGCCCATGACATTCACCAGCCTTTCTTCTGATTTGTTTCCATCAGTTATGTGTGTGATAATGGTATTAACATACCCTATCAGATCTATCAGTTCTTCGCTTGTAAGTTCGTTCTTTTCGTAAAGTTTCATCATCTCGTCTCTGAAATAGTTTGTTATATTCGTTCAGACTAATGTTTTCAAGTTATTTCTGTACATAATAATCAAATCACTCACCCTGCATTGCAAGTTTAATTTCACCCATCTAAAATAAATTTTTTGATATAAAATACTGTATATATCTAACCTCCGGCTGGCATGATGGAAAATACTTTTGCAGGATAAAGAATGACAATGCATGGAATATTGCCGTAAACAAGCTTCCAATGCTAAAAGTAATCGGAAGGAAGACATTGCCACAGAGTACTTCCATCCAAAACATCCAAGAACTGTTTTTAGATGAATCTAGTATACTGCTCTGGGGATGTGTTTATTACGGTTCATTCATCTCTTCTATATTGCTGGAGTGTGGTTTGAAGCATTTACCGATAATCTGCATAATCAAAATGGAGGAAACCTTTGACTTTATACAACTGAGCCTTAGTATCTGGGAAGAATATCAGAGTGTAGCTGATATCAATTATCGGAAAGAGTTAAAGGAAAGTATAATGCACACACGCGATGAACCTTTCATTTTAAAAGCATATGACATAAAGAACGGAAATAAGTCAAGGCTTGATAGTTTTATCACAAGTGTACTAAATGCCGTTAGGTTTTGTTTACTAAAACATTTTCTGTGCTAAAATTATAAGGAATAAGCATTCCGGATGAGGTTTTATATGATACTCACATGAAAGACGAGGATGCTGCGGCATTTGCAAAGCAAATGGTTGCAGTCGGATACTATACCAGAAATAATGTATCAATAGGATACTGTGCAGAGATTGCCGGTATGACAGAAGAAGAATGATATTGTTCGTGAAAAAATACTGCAGAGTGATTGGATTCATATAGAAAACATACAAAATATCCCTGACAGACGGATGTATAGTGCCAGGCTTCATGCAGGGGAAGTGGAAGTTATGATTTTAGCTCAAGAACAGGAAGAATGTGCTTTAGTAGTCATAGATGATTATGCTGCCAGAAAAACGGCTGAATTTCTAGGATTAAAACTAACAGGAACGGTGGGGGTACTTATCAGGGCAAAGCAAAAAGGAATACTAAAGCAGGTTATGCCTGTTATAAATGTGCTGCTAAAAAAGTTGTGCAAAAAGCATCTGAAGTTGTGCAGCACATCACAAATTTTTCCATACGTTTCTATTTTTCTATCCGGATTCTCTCTATCCTGCAGCAGTGTTTCTTTTTTCCCTTTTCATAACTGATTCCGACCAAAAGAACTTCTCCGGTGTAGTCTTTTAACCCTTCCGTATACTTTTTCTCCTTGATCTGTTTCAGTGCTGTTCCGGCTGCCTTGGTTACCTTCAATTCCACGACCATTGCCGGGGCAGACACCCCTTTCCTTGGCAGAAATGCCAGGTCTGCAAATCCTTCCCCGGAGGGCAGTTCCCTGTATATCACATACTTCCTCCTGGCACTGTAAATACGCTAAAGAGATGACGGACGATAAGGCATTTTCGTCATTATACGCTAAAATCTCTGTCTCCATCCGGTGGATCTTTTCCATGAGTTCTGCGACTTTTTCTTCTTCTCCTTTAATGGTAGCTTCCAAAAGCTTCTCCAATCCCCGGATTGCTTCCATCACTTCTTCCCATCCCTTATCCTCGATAGAATTGATGAACTCCTGCTGTACTTCACTGTTCGGAATATAGACTTCCTTCCGGTCGAAGTCATATGTCAGATAGCCCAAGTGGATGAGGAGTGTCAGGACATCATCCGCGCTCTGGAATGTCATCATGTCATTCACGAACTTCTCTGTATTGACCGGGATATGCTCCCCTGCAATCATACGGATCACTTTCTCCCTCAGCCCGTCATGATCCATTTCGATGTAGACCTTTAATGCTTCGTATGTCTCTGTCCTCGTCCAGTAGTTGTCGAACTTCTTTTTCATACATACCTGTACCACGGAGTGGGGATTATAGATTTCCAGCCCGTCTATCTGATAGCCGTCATACCACATCTGGATTTCGTCATAAGGAACCCCATAGCTTTCACTGAGTTTTTTGACTTCTTCTGTCGTAAATCCCATATATCCGGAAATCGGTACCGATTCCGTCATGCTGTATTCCGTGAACATGTTCAGTGCAGAGTGCTCTCCATACTTTTTGATTGGCAGGATGCCTGTCATATAGGCAAGTGCCACATAAGGCTGATCTTTTAACAGGTTTCTTAAGAAGTTCAGATATTCCTCCTGGGCTTCCTTTCCCCATTTTTTTACCCGGAAAATCGCATCCCATTCATCTATGAGGAAAATGAATGCTGTCTTTGTCTGCTGGTGCACATGTATAGATTTTCCGTTCCTATTAGCTGGTTTGTAATGGCTAACAGACTTGTTTTATCTACATATATTTCACTCTTTATGGCTCTTCGAAACATATCGTTATTCGGATCAAAACATACTCCCATAGTCTTTCCCTCCCCGGTTTCATTAGATAAATCCATCCCGTACTTCCTTCGCAGAAATATAACTCGATTATAGCATTTATAAAACAATAATACAATCGTTTGGGAACAGCGTAATGTATGCTGTTACAGCCACACGGATGTGTGAACCGTAGCGTATGCCTGTATCGGGTACTTGATTTTTGGAATTTCATACAATATACTTGACTTCGGTAAATAAAAAAGTTTAGAAATCCAACCCGGAAAGGACTGATTCATATGGAATACATCGCTGTCATTACTACGGATTTCCCGGAAAAATTCGGGATTCCCAGACAAAGCGGCATTGTAAAAGGTGCGATGGGATTGATAAAATTCGAAAAAAAATACAGGCATCCGGATGCAGTGCGGGGGCTGGAAGATTTTGATTATCTTTGGCTGATCTGGCATATAGACGGAACAGAAAACCGTGACTGGTCCGCTACAGTCAGACCACCTAAAATGGGTGGAAATACGCATATCGGCGTGTTTGCGACACGTTCTCCTTTTCGCCCAAACCCACTGGGACTTTCCTGTGTGAAGCTGGAAAAAATCGACTTTACTCCGGATGGTCCTGAAATTTTCGTTTCCGGTGTTGATTTAAGGGATGGTACGAAAATATACGACATAAAACCATATCTGCCTTATGCAGACAGTCATCCGGATGCAAAAGCAGGCTTCGCAGAAAAAGCGGGCAGAAGGGTTCTGAAGGTAGAATGTAAAGAGGAACTGCTGGCTCCCTGTTCGCCGCTGGAACGGAAAACCATTCTGGAGCTTCTCGCCGAAGATCCCCGCCCTGCATATCAAAAAGATGCAGACCGCATTTATGGTATGCGATATGCATCTTATGAAATCCATTTTAAAGTGCAGGGGGAGATTTTGACTGTGGTAGACTTATTTTGAAATTAAACCCGCTTTTATTTATGGTGATGCTTCGAAAGAAAGCATAGGGGTTACTTTAAAACCAGTTCTACCGGGCAATGATCCGAACCGACAATGTCCGTGTGGATGGCAGCAGAAACCAGACGATCCTTCAGACGTTCTGAGGTGATAAAATAGTCAATGCGCCATCCGGCATTTTTTTCTCTGGCACGAAAACGATAGGACCACCAGGAGTAGATCTGCTCCTTATCCGGATAAAAGTAGCGGAAGGTATCGATAAATCCGGAGGATAAAAGTTTAGTCATTTTTTCGCGCTCCTCGTCCGTAAATCCCGCATTTTGTCTGTTCGTCTTTGGATTTTTTAAATCAATTTCTTTATGTGCCACATTTAAATCTCCACAAAATATCACGGGCTTTTTCTCATCAAGCATCAAAAGACAGGTGCGGAATGCGTCCTCCCATTCCATGCGATAGGATAATCTCTTTAGCTCATTTTGCGAATTTGGGGTGTAGACTGTTAGAAAATAGAAATCCTCAAATTCTAAAGTAATCACACGTCCCTCGTGGTCATGCTCCTCCACTCCTATCCCATAGGAAACAGAGAGGGGTTCTTTTTTTGTAAAAATGGCAGTTCCGCTGTAGCCCTTATTTTCGGCGTAGTTCCAGTACTGATGATAGCCGGAAAGGGGCAGGTCAATCTGTCCCTCCTGCAGCTTCGTTTCCTGAATGCAGAAAATATCCGCATCCAATGCTTCAAAAGCTTCCATAAAATTTTTATTTACGCAGGCGCGCAGACCGTTTACGTTCCATGAAATCAGCTTCATTTTAGGTTCCTTTCCATAGATTTTTGTCTATTTGGTATTTTTATAAAAATATTTTCCGCAGCTTCTCCATATCTAAAACCTGCTCCGGTTCAAAATCATCCGATGTCATATAGTTCATCACGGATTTTGCGAACTGCTTTACCTCCGGTCTGTCACCGATATCGCTCAATCTGCTGGTACAGATCATGACCTTTCCACCGTATGCTTTTCCCTCAAAGAGAATGCCCAGCTTATGATTTCGTTCAAAGTTATCGACCATCTGTACGATCGGGCGGTAAGTCTTTTCGGTGACTTCGTCTAAAATCGCGCAGTCGCTGTTTGATACGATATGATACCATTGCGGTGTGCTGTATTTATGTGTCGGAAATTCTTTTAATGCAGGGTGCTCTTTCTGTATGAGCAGTCCCATCGTTCCCACCGGGATTTCCTTTTTCATCCATTCCGAGATGCCACGGAACATCGGATAGCACCAGAAATCCGTGCAGTAAAATCCCTCGATGCTTTCCTTCACCTCATTTGGCAGATAAAGAACGGTTTTGCCCTGCTTTAAAAGATTCTCTGCTTCCCCAAAATCTTCTGTCAGGAACAGATGCCTGCCATTTTCCTGAATATGGGAAAAGGTTCTGAGGTCCAGTCTGCTGTATGCAGGTGGGAAACTGTAGATTTCGTAGGTATTTTTCATGTTCCTTCCGGCTGGTTCTGAGGCAGGACTTTCTAAAGTCAGTGCCAGGGTATATGCTTTCGCCTCTGGGCTTTCTGGAAGTGGAATTTGAATACTGCCAAGTTTCATCAGTCCAAAGGCTCCATCAGGAACCGCCACATCACCACAGGCGATGGTTTCTGTTTCGTTTCCTTCGGAAGAGAAGGGAAGGATGGAGGCTCCGGTATTGATTTCATCCGCGACTGTATTCGTAAGTCTCCAGTGCAGTTTTTTTCCAATCAGCTTTTCCGGACGGTAGTAACGGAGTGCCAGCTCTGCTGTAAAGTCCTCGCCGCCGGTATGAATATAGGTATCAAACTGTGCCAGAAGGATTCCGTCAGAGCAAAAGCCCGCCCATTCCTCCGGGGTGACATGTCCCTTCGTTTCCATAAAAGCGTCTAAAATGCCGACTAAAGCCGTGCCCTGCCCGCTAAAATCCTGAATGTCTAAAATCTGGTATCCGGCGAGCCGCTTCGTTCTCGCTGCTGCCTCCAGTTCCTCTTTATAGCAGAGCACAGAGAGCTTTCCGGAGGTATAGAAAAAGTCGTCTGCCTGGTCAAGCATTCCCTTTTCCTCTAAACGCTCCCGGAAGACTTCGAAATTTCTCGCTTTTAGAACACCGGTATATTTTTCGATTTCCCGGAAGTTCGGATAGACGGCAAACTGCCCGATTTCGTGCGAAACTACAGGGATATGCGGCAGAAGCACTTCGCCGCTTTCTGCTGCCTTTACTTTTTTCACACCGGTTCCATACTGAATCTCAATCTCATCATCCTGTGTAGTCTCGTTCTCTGTCGTTTTCGTCGGATAGATCATCTCATCATAGTTGTGGTTCGTAGCAGGTGCCTCCCACTGGATATGTCCGAGCGGTGCATCGCACATCGCATAGGAGCCACGGAACAGGCGGTTTTTACTAAAGCGGACTCCGACATAAAAATCATCCTCCGGTAAAAGGACAGGGGTGTGCTGGAAATTATTTGAGCCCTGTGTATAGAGATGACGCCTGTCTGCTTTTTTATATTCCTGCATGATTTCGCTGATTCTTTCCTTGCTTCCCCAGAGCTCGTTTCCTAAGGACATCATACAGTAGGAGGCGTGATTGCCAAAGGTGTCCATCATACGGTAGCCTTCCGCAATCAGATACTGCTGCTCTGCTTCGTTATGGTTTTCATCCTCCGGTGTCGTGATCGTTCCCCAGAAGGGAAGCTGCGGTTCCATGTAGATTCCCAAAAGGTCTGCTGCCACAAAAGCTGCATCCGGCGGACAGCAGGTATGGAAACGGTAGTGGTTGATTCCATAGGATTTTGAAATTTTCATCACCCGGATCCATTCGTCTACGGTCGCAGGAACTGCGCCGGTCAGAGGGAAAATCAGTCCGTCGTGCTTTCCGCGCAGGAAGGTCGGTGTGCCATTGATTAAAAATTCGGTTTCTGTGGTAGTAAAGCTTCTCAGACCAAAGGTTGTTTCTGCTGTCTCGGAGGAATCCCTGAGTTTCAGTGTGAGCTTATAGATGACAGGTGAATATTCACTCCAAAGGACGGCATTTTCTCCCAGGGAGCAGGTAATGCTTCCGGTGTCTTCCCCGACAGGAAAGGTGACAGGAAACGCTGTTTCTTCTGAAAAAATACCGGTATCCCCACGGATATCGGTCAGCTGAGCAACCGCGGAAACAGAGATAATTTTTTCTTCGGAGGTGATATTATGCGTTTTAAAGGCTACCGTTACAGACTTTTTTTCTACATCCGGAAACGTCTTTAAATCTGAAATATAAACCGGTTCGCAGATATGAAGTGCTATCTCGCCAATGATTCCGTTCCAGTTGGTCT
>JAFVAA010000347.1 GCA_017476305.1 Lachnospiraceae bacterium | reverse complement strand
TCTGGTATATGGGATATACGCCGTATTATACGTTTGGAATCTGGTCAGGAGAGGATGAAAATACTCCTTTAGAGTCAACGGTCTACGTGACGACCATGTGGCGGGACATTATGGAGCGGGTGCATAAGTATAAAAATGTGAAAAAAGCATCGTTCAAAAAGCCAAAGGATATCGTGAGCCGCAGGATATGCACGAAATGCGGGGGGCTTGCGGTTGCCGGACTTTGCGACCGGGCAGAGGGGAAAAGTGAAAATACCGTAAGAACAGAGTATTATGAAAAGGGGACAGAGCCGAAGAAGAATTGCAGCTGTCATGTGAAATATACGTTCTGTAAAGAGAGCCATAAGCTGGCGACAGAGCATTGCCCACGGGAGGAATGCTATGAAAAGGTCTTTTTGAAAAAAAAGGAGACCGGGGAGACTGCAGATTCCGGGCTGCTGTTTCAGAGCTATAGTGATGGAAGTGTGTGTGAACTTCATCCGTAGCCCGAAGCTGCCCCTGAAAAGCCTATAGCTTTCCGAAATCTGCATGTCCCTGCATCCAGATCACACCCTTGAAGCGTCTGCCGAGCATGGGCTCTCCGAGGAGATCTTCTTTGTTGATGCAGACGGTTATAAGGATTTCGTTACAGTTCAAAAGCATTTGACAGACCGTTTCTCCTGTGTAGGAATTCGTGAGAGTGCTCCAGTTCACGATAGTACCGAGGATGGAATAGTGATCTGACTCAGAGCCATAGGGGATGAACGTGGTCTCAATGATAGAATACAGATCCTCCTGTTTGATCCGGCTCTGGATTTTAGAGGAAAGGTCGATCTCCTCTAATGTCAGATCGTCAATTGCTTTCTGATCGCCGTTTTTTGCCTTTGTAATCAGATAATTTCTGCGGCTGGAGCGGATTCTTTTCCGTTCACTGTCTTTGGCATCGTGGTAAACTCCTAACAGGATCGTACCCTTTAAGGACAGACCGGACAGCGTCAGCTTTGCTTTATGTGGTGTATTGTCCGCGGTATGTAATTCTAAATAGTCAACGGCATTCTGCAGATAAAAAATTAAGGAAATCCCGATCCGCAGATCATCGCACATGCCGGTGAAGGCGTTGGTATCTACTCTTTTATTCACAATGATATCTTCCGAGGAAGTAATGAGTCTGCTTTTGCAATAAGGAAAATAGTGCTGCATATAAAAGAAGCCTTTTTCATCGTATTCTCCGCGGATCACAATGCCTATTCCCTGACCGAACTCCATAGCAAATTCAGTATAGTTGGATTCTAAAGAAAGCTGTATCTTTTTGACTTGATCCGGCTCCTGCATGATTTTCCCGAGTACGGGTTCCAGTTCCTGACGGGTTTTGATGTGGCTAAAGCCGATGGCACGTAAAAAGCGATGCATATCTTTCCTCCTTTCTGCCAGAAAAAACGCATGAATTCAAAGATATCATACTACGAGGTCAGAAGGAGTGCAAGTGGAAAATAAAAAAAGGGAGGATTTCTGTGTGAAGTGTAATGTAACGTTTGAAGTGAACCAACCAAAAACAGGGAGTTGTAATTTGTGTCGATTTCATATATACTAAATAGATTAGAGGTGTTATGACAAACAGAGGAATAAAACGAGGTGGGTATGAAGAAGATTGCAATTTTGACAGACAGTAATAGTGGAATGACACGGGAGGAAGCGAAAGAATACGGAGTTTCCGTGATTCCGATGCCGTTTTTGATCGATGGGGAAACTTATTATGAGGGCGTTGATTTTTCCCAGGCAGATTTTTATCGGAAGCTAAAGGAGGATTCGGAGATCTCGACATCACAGCCCTCTCCGGAGAACGTGACGAAGGAATGGGACCGTCTGCTTTCTGAGGCGGATAGTGTGGTCTATATTCCGATGTCCAGCGGACTTTCCGGCTCCTGCCAGACGGCACGGATGCTTGCGGAGGAGTATGACGGCAGGGTTCAGGTAGTAAATAACCAAAGGATTTCCGTGACACAGAAGCAGTCCGTTTTAGATGCAAAGGAGCTTGCGGAAAGAGGAAAAAGTGCAGAGGAGATCAAGGATTATTTAGAACAGGTGAAGTTTGAATCCAGTATTTACATCATGTTAGATACATTAAAATATCTGAAAAAGGGAGGCAGGATCACTCCGGCGGCAGCGGCACTTGGTTCTGCGCTCCGGTTAAAGCCTGTGCTCCAGATCCAGGGGGAGAAGCTGGATAAATACATGGTGGCAAGGACGGGAAAGCAGGGGGCGGCAAAGATGATTGCAGCCATGGAGTCAGATATGGAAAAACGCTTTGGCGGGATGGATAAATTAGCGCAGATGCATTTTGCTGTGGCCTATACATACAATGAGGAAGCAGCAGAGGAGTTTGCAGCACAGATAAAAGAAAAATGGGGAATTACGGAGCTTGTGGTGAATCCCCTGTCTTTAAGCGTGTCCTGTCATATCGGTCCGGGAGCCCTGGCGATTGCCTGCAGTAAGAAAATTGAATAAATGGATTCTCTGTGCCTGTTTCCATAAAAAAGACGGATCTTACGGGAGCAGGCGGCATAATGGATGAAAAGAAAGGAATGGTGAAGCGTATGGGTTATATAGATGAGCTGGGGAAAAAAGCGGTTTTGGCAAAGGGAAAGATCGGAACCGCTCCTACCGGCGAAAAGAATCAGATCTTACTGGAAATTTCAAAAATCCTCCGGGAAAATGCGGATCGTATCCTGGCTGAAAATGAAAAGGATATCTTAAATGCTAAGGAAAATGGAATTTCAGATACTATGGTCGACAGGCTGCGCCTGACGAAGGAGCGCATTGCCGGGATTGCAGATGCGTGTACAGAGCTTGTGGGGCTGGAGGATCCTGTGGGAGAGGTGCTTTCCGGCTCTGTGAGACCAAATGGCATGAGGATTACAAAGGTGCGCGTACCGATGGGGGTGATCGGAATTATTTATGAATCCAGACCGAATGTGACGGTGGACGCAGCCGCCCTCTGTATTAAGAGTGGAAATGCGGCAATTCTGCGTGGAGGCAAAGAAGCCATCCATTCGAATCAGATTCTTATGAAGCTCATGCAGCAGGCAGTGGAAGCATGTGGTTTTCCGAAGGAGACCGTGCAGCTTGTGGAGGATACCTCCAGAGAGGTTTCTACGGAGATGATGCGGGCAAATGAATACATTGACGTGCTGATCCCAAGGGGCGGGGCGGGACTGATACAGGCTATCGTGAAGAATGCTACGGTGCCTGTCATAGAGACAGGCACCGGAAACTGCCATATTTACATTGATTCTCCGGCAGATCTAGAGATGGCGGTAAATATCACGGATAATGGAAAGACACAGAGACCAAGTGTGTGCAATGCCCTGGAGACCTGTCTCGTGCATAAGGATGTGGCAAAAGAGTTTCTGCCAATGCTGTACAAAAGACTTGAATTACATTCGGTAGAAATCAGAGGCTGTGAGCGGACCGGGGAAATCCTGGGGAAAACGGTAGTTCCTGCGGTTGAATCTGATTATAGTACAGAGTTTTTGGATTATATCCTGGCTGTGCGTGTAGTGGATTCCGTGGAGGAGGCGATCGCTCATATTAAGAAGTATTCTACGGGTCATTCGGAGTGTATCATTACGAAAAACTATGATCATGCAGAAAAATTCCAGAAGGAAATCGACTCAGCCTGTGTCTATGTAAACTGTTCGACGAGATTTACAGATGGCGGAGAGTTTGGTTTCGGTGCAGAGATCGGGATTTCTACGCAGAAGCTGCATGTGAGAGGACCGATGGGACTTAGAGAGCTGACGACGATGAAGTATTTGATCAATGGGAATGGACAGATCCGGTGAGAAAGGAGCAGCGTATGGGCATACAGGAGACACCAAGGGGGGAACGGTTCCATATCGTATTTTTTGGAAAGAGGAATGCCGGAAAATCGAGTCTGTTAAATGCGATTACCGGGCAGCAGACGGCAATCGTTTCGGAGGTTCCGGGAACGACGACGGATCCGGTCTCAAAGGCGATGGAAATTTTACCGATTGGTCCTTGCATGCTTGTCGATACGCCGGGACTTGACGATGAGGGAGAGCTTGGGAAAAAGCGGATAAAAAAGACGCTTCAGGCGATGAATACCGCAGATGTGGGAATTGTCGTGGTAGATATTTCAGAGCTAAAGGATGCTTCCCTTCTTTCGGACAGGGGACTTCCAAAGGAGGAAACGGAGCTTCTTTCTATGCTGGAGGCGAGAGGGATTCCTTGCCTTTTGGTGCTGAATCAGACAGACCGCCTGGAGGTTTCTGAGGCTTCGGACATTAGAGAGCGGCTTCTTCACGGGAATAGACGTGCAGAGGCTTTGGAAGAGCCGCGGAAGCCAGAGCGGGAAACAGGGC
>JAFVAA010000346.1 GCA_017476305.1 Lachnospiraceae bacterium | reverse complement strand
ACTACCTACACATACAATACTGAGTGGTGGGATACCTTCTTAGAGGGTGTGGCAAATGTAAAATCCGGCAAGGTTTCCGTGGATGACTATCTGAATGAGGTAGAGCCAAAGATGCAGGAAGCACTTGATAATGCGATCGATCTGCAGAACTCTGCGACAAAATAAAAAATTATTTGAAACATTTTAAGCTGCGTGCATGGGTGGAAGGAACTATCCATGCGCGTGGTGTATCATAATCAAATCCTCCCTCTAAAAGCAGGGTAGCATGGAAATTTGAACAGCATTTGGAGAAGCATACTGGATGGGGGAAAAGGAGGCAGACATGGCAAAGGTCAAAACAAAACGTTCGAAAATGGCGAAAAGAGAAGAAAAGTGGGCATGGCTGTTTATCGCATCTCCGTTTGTCGGATTTTTGATTTTTATGGCGTATCCGATTGTATTTTCGGTCGTTGCGAGCTTTAGTAAATGGACGGGAATCAATTCTTTATGGGGAAATATGTCAGGGCTTGACAATTACATATCCATTCTTACGGATGAAAAGTTCTGGAGGTCTATGGGAACTACGATTATTTATATGATCGGTATCCCAATCGGAATGATTTTAGCACTTTTAATCGCAATGGGAATGAACAGGAAAATTCCGGGAGTTCGTTTACTGACCACGATGTATTATGTCCCCGTGGTTTCGTCCTTGGTGGCGGTTTCTATTTTATGGGCATGGGTATTTAATTATGATTATGGTTTGTTTAACTCTATCATCAAGGGGCTGACCGGCTTACATGGTCCGAATTGGTTGGGTGATGAGACAATGGTTAAGGTCGACATGGTTATCATTATGACATGGAAGTCCGTAGTCTGTACTGTGATTCTTTATCAGGAAGGTCTTCAGAATATTCCAAGAGATTATTATGAAGCAGCGAAGCTAGATGGGGCAAACGGATGGCAGAGATTTAAAAATATTACATTTCCTCTGATTTCGCCAGTGTCCTTTTACATAGTGATTACCAGTCTGATTGGTGGCTTTCAGGTATTCGTAGAAGTACAGGTCATGACGGGAAATGGTGGAACGAATTATAGTGCAGCTACCATTGTATACTATCTTTATGACAAGGCATTTGCACATAACCAGTTAGGCTATGGATGTGCGGTTGCGGTGATTTTGGCAATTATTATCTTTATTATCACTGCGCTGAACTTCACTTTCCAGGATCGCTGGGTTAAGACGATGGATTAGGGGGTGTATACATGAGTGCAGCAGTGAGCAGTGATACAAAAAGACTAGAAAAAGAAGCTAAAAAAATGGAGAGGAAAAGAAAAAATTCGGCACAGGAGCCTCTCAGTAAAAAGGATAAGACATTTAATATTATTATATTTATCATATTGTTATGTGGCGCATTGATCATGGTGTTTCCGCTTCTTTATATGGTGGCGACATCGTTCATGACGAAAAATCAGATTTTATCCGGCCATTTTACGGTGCTTCCGGATCCGATTCTGATTGGAAAATATTCTGAGGTACTGAGCAAGGGTAACTTCATTACCGGTATTTTTAATACATTAAAGGTGGAGATTCCGGTACTTTTGATTGGTGGATTCACCTCATCCTTAGCGGCTTTTGCTTTTGCAAAGATGGAATTTCGTGGAAAGGGAGGGTTTTTCCTGGCACTTTTAGCTACGATTATGATTCCGTTTGCAGTCGTAATGATTCCGCAGTATGTGCTTTTTACGAAGATGAGATGGACGAATTCTCTGTTACCTTTGATTATACCGGGCTGCTTTGGTAATGTGGGTATGATCTTCTTTTTAAGACAGAACCTGTTCGGAATTCCGAAGGATCTGATGGAAGCAGCGAAGCTAGATGGCTGTACCTATTTTGGATGCTATTGGAGAATCTTCCTTCCTTTGATGAAGGGAGCACTTGGTACACAGCTTATGCTGTGGTTTATGGGAATCTGGAATGATTATCTGGCACCGGCAATCTTCTTGAGAAATGAAAGAACATGGACCCTGCAGGTGGTAATCCGTTCCTTCAATTCCTACTATGCGATTCAGAGCGATTATGCACTGATTATGGCGGCTTCTGTAATCGCGATGCTGCCGACACTGATCCTCTTTTTCCTGTTCCAGCGTGTAATCGTGGAATCAGTGGCAATCAGTGGTATCAAATAGTTATGTTTCATGGCCTGAGGCTGTGAGCATAACAAAATGAAGCATTACGTTTCACGATTTATGTGAATTGTAATAAATGTTCCTGTTGGGAACAAAAAATCTCATATAGTCTCTCTTTATGGTTTTTCGGGATATGGCAAATGTACCTGCCATATCCCGAACCCATATAAAACCCACATGCAAACTTTTTGGCACCCACCATGAATGAGAAAGTGGGTTTTATATTCAGCCTCCGGCGGATGCACACAGACCGCAGAAACAGCGGTCTGGCGCTGTACGGACTGCACAGCGGGTGTGCAGTCCTGCCAGAAGTATTTT
>JAFVAA010000345.1 GCA_017476305.1 Lachnospiraceae bacterium | reverse complement strand
CATTCGACCGCCTCATCTGCGACGCAAGTATTATTATAGTGCAAGTGAACTGGAATGTCAATACTTTTTTTAATTTTTTTTTGCCGGTTTTGGGGTACTTTTTTTGAAAAAGACAGCCGTGGGCATAAAAAAAGAGGCACAACCACAAGCAGCCGTGGTATGCCCCTTTATGCCCTTTATCCTTCTCATAATGTATGTCCATTCAGGACGCTTTAAAATCTGCCGCAAACCTTTGCCTGTTTACAGAGTCCTTTTTTCTGAAACAGTGACTTGTAGCTTTTTACCTTGTTTTTTGGAACATTTACCGTGACATTCCTTCCAACTCCCTTAAAGGCATTATCCGAAACGCAGTCTGCATTCAATTTTTTCGATTTGATATTAATCGTCTTTAAATTTGGACAGTTCTGAAATGCATTTTCTCCGATTTCCTCCGTACCGGTACCCAATGTAATGGTAGAAAGCCCGGAGCATCCGCTAAATGCACAGTCTCCCACACTCTGCACCTGCTTTGGTACTGTCAGATTTTTAATGTTCGTGCAATCGCTAAATGCATTTGCACCGATACAGACTACATTGTTTCCAATCTGAACAGAATTACACTGCGTTCCACAGGAACTGATGCAGACCCGATTTTTTCCGATGGATTGTACAGAAAGTCCATTACATAAAGACTGGACATTTCCACACGCTGCCTTCGCCTGTCCCACCGGAGCAGCAAAGGATGCCGCCACAATCACACTTAAAAGTACGAACACCCCCTTTTTCGCCATAAACATACTTTTTCCCTCCTTTTTTTATTTGTAAAATTCCTGCACAAAACCATTACGGCTTATAGCAAACCTTTTACAGCAAAGAATTACTTTTTCTCACACATCATTGTAACATATGACAGAATCAGTAACTCTTTTCATCTGCATTATAATCCTGTAATGAAAAATTCGTCAACATACAAAAAATGGCATATCTCACTTTCATGAAATACGCCACTCACTCACTTGGTAAATTTTACGCTTTCGCTTCCTGATATTTTTTCTCTACTGCATCCCAGTCAACCACCTGAAACAGCTCTTCTACATACTTCGCACGAAGATTTTTATATTTCAGATAATAGGCATGCTCCCATACGTCTATGGTAAAAATTGGGGTGTGTCCTGTTTTTAAACTGATCGGATTATCCTGATTAGCACTTTTTGACAGGTACAGATTTCCCTCCTGATCCGTGGACAGCCATGCCCAGCCGGAACCAAACTGTCCGAGTGCCAGCGCACTGATCTGCTCCTTAAATGCATCAAAGCTCCCAAAGGTCTCGTCGATCTTCGCCTTTAGCCCGCCCTTTGGCTCCCCGCCACCATTCGGGGAAAGGGTGGAAAAATAAAGATTATGATTGTAGAACCCACCACCATTATTACGGATTCCCACGCGAAGCGTTTCGTCTGCAATGTCATCCAGATTTGCCAGTAAATCTACGATATCTTTATCTGCAGCCCCTGCTTTTTCTGCAAGTGTGTTCAAAGTCGCTGTATAGGCCGCATGATGCTTTCCATGATGGGTTTCCACGGTGAGCGCATCAATCACAGGCTCCAATGCATGACTCTCGTAAGGTAATTTATACTGCTCAAACATAAATAAGCTCCTCCTCTCTGATATAAAAAATTTCACTGTTCAGCACATCATATGAATGAAAAGCTGTTCCTATTTTTATCCATTATAGCCCAGAGAAGGATTTACTGTCAATGAAAATAAATGACCGTCAGAAGAAAGATCGGAGTCACACTGTTTCTTGACAATAGCATCCAAACATGGTATATTAAAAGAGACAGAATATATTTTATATAGATGAATAAAATGGCGGTGCTGTTTATCGTGGAGGTGAGCAGTACAAAAGCAGGGGACCAGACCGGTCTGACGGAACGGTCCCCGGAACAATCTGACAGAGAGCAGGAGACGGAGTGGAGAACGGACATTCTTGCTGTTTTTAGGAATTTTCACAAAAT
>JAFVAA010000344.1 GCA_017476305.1 Lachnospiraceae bacterium | reverse complement strand
CTGTTGGACGTAAGTGGAAGAAAAAGGAGGAGTTGCCATGGAGGGTTTAACAAATCTTATGGAAGAAACTGTAATGAAAAAGATTGCTCAGATCTGGCCCCAGACACAGTATTGCCAATGTGAGAAATGCCGTCTGGATGTGGCTGCATTTGCATTGAATCGTCTTCCTGCTAAATATGTTCGTTCGCTGGAGGGGGCATTGATTCATCGCTTCGAAACAGAAACGACACAGAATGATGCGGAGATTACATCTGTGGTGTATAATGCCATCCGGCGTATTGGGGAGGATCCTCATCACTGAAAAGACAGGTGACGGAATAAAAAATTTTGAAAAAGTGAAAAAAAGACTTGCTTTTTTTTCTGAATTAGTGTATAGTACTATTTGTTGGCGTAAGAAGTTAATAAATAGATGGTCTGTTGGTCAAGCGGCTAAGACGTCGCCCTCTCACGGCGAAAACAGGGGTTCGATTCCCCTACAGACTGTTGTTCATTGTGAACAGCCCAACCCATTACCTTGTAGTCTTTGTGATTGCAGGGTTTTTATTTTTTCAGATATTTCTATGATTGGGATTTCTGCGGCAAAGGAGCTTTGGTGATAGGGAAACAGGGTTTTCCTTGTTACGGTTTCCGTGCAGGTTTCCGGAGAGATGGCGAGGACGGAGTATGGAACGTGTCATTTTTAAATTTGGACTTTCCAGAGCGAAGCTTAAATGGATCGCACTTTTTTTTATGGTTCTCGACCATATTGCTTTTTGCTTTCTTTCAGAGGATGGTCCGTTTCGAATGTGGTATCTTTGTATGCGGGCTTTAGGGAGGATTGCCTTTCCTCTGTTCTGCTTTCTCCTGGTGCAGGGGTTTTTAAGTACCGGAAATGTAAAAAAATATTTTTTCAGGCTGTTTGTCTTTGCCTGTATCTCGGAAATACCGTATGATCTTTTTGCTTACCATCGTTTGTTTTCTCCACGGGGACAGAATGTGTTATTTGCCCTGTGTATCGCTCTTTTGGTGCTCTATGGAATTTCTAGGGCACGTTTGTCGAGAGTGTATATTTTCCTTTTGCTCTTTTTTGGTTCTGCGCTTGCGATCATGCTCCGAACGGATTATTCCTATCTGGGGATTTTATTTACGGCTGTGATGTATCTGTGGCAGGAGGAGCGCTTTTTTCAGTTCGTGCTTTTGTGTGTGATCATGGGGATGCAGGGGTGGTTAAATCCGTGGGAGATACTTTCGCTTCCTTTCATGCTGCTATACCGTTCCGGGGAGGGACGGCAGGAGAAGCGGGAAGAACGGGAAGCACATGCTTTTGGAAAGGGAGATGGGGGATTTCAGGGAGTTTCCGTGTTTTCCCGGTATTTCTTTTATCTTTTTTATCCTGCACATATGTTATGCCTCTTTTTATTTGACGTTTTTTTATAGGTAGGATATAATAAAACTTACTGTTGACAGGAGGGTGGTTTATGAAGAAGACATTTTATTTTATTGTGGCTATTTTCTTTGCGATTTTTGTGGCGGGGTATTACTATGCGGTCTTTCCTGCCATCAATCCCCACGAGACCTCTTTTTGGGGTGGAGCATTTATTATCTTTCTCATCCTGGTGATTGTCAGCACCGTGCGGACGATAAAAAAGGATTTTAAGAATAAAAAGCCTGTTCACATAAAGGAAATTCGCTTTTTGCCGGGAATTTCCAAGTTTTTCCTGGGGTTAGCGGCTTTGATGGTAGTCATTATGATTGGCGGTATGGTCGTCGGCTTTACTCTTTTTAATGCGAAACGGTATGCTTCCCTGCTGAAAGTGGAGGAATATGATTTCAGTGAGGATATGCAGGAGAGTACACAGGTGACGGATATTGCCCTGATGGACACGGAAAGTGCCAGAAAGTTCGGAAACAGAAAAATCGGTTCCCTGTCGGATGTGGTCAGCCAGTACGAGGTGGAGACGGATTATACGCAGATCAGTATCCGGAAAAAGCCGATGAAGGTATCGAGCTTAAAGTATGCCAGTTTCTTTAAGTGGCTTAATAACAGGAAAAGCGGGATTCCGGGGTATGTGAAGGTGAATCCTGTAAATTCCGAGGCGGAATATGTCCCTTTGAAGCAGGGAATGCGCTATGTACCGTCGGCATATTTTAATGATAATCTGCAGAGGCATGTGCAGCTTTCCTATCCGACAAAGCTGATTTCCGGGTATCATTTTGAAATCGATGATGAGGGGATGCCTTTTTATATCTGTCCGACGATGACGGCGCGAGTGGGGCTTTTCGACGGAATGGACGTGGATGGTGTGATCGTATGTAATCCGATTGACGGAGCATGCAAATTTTATAAAAAAAATGAGATTCCTTCCTGGGTGGATTGTGTTTACAGCGGCAGTCTCTCTACGAAAAAATATGATTGGTATGGAACGCTTTCGGATGGCTTCTGGAACAGCGTCATCGGACAGAAGGGCTGTAAGGTCACGACAGATGATTATGGTTATAAAATTATCGAGGATGATGTGTGGATCTATACCGGTGTGACCTCTGTAACAGGAGATCAGTCGAATATCGGGTTTATTCTGATCAACCAGCGCACCAGTGAGGCGAAATACTATAAAGTGTCCGGTGCGGAGGAGCATTCTGCGATGGAGTCTGCACAGGGCGCAGTGCAGGAAAAGGGGTATAAGGCTTCGTTTCCAAGTCTCATCAATGTAGGCGGGAAACCGACGTATATCATGGTGTTAAAGGATGCGGCGGGACTTGTGAAGATGTATGCGATGGTCAATGTCGAACAGTATAATATCGTGGCGACTGCTACGAGCCAGTCAGAGGTCTTTAGTAAATACCGGAAGATGCTTTTGTCCTCGGGTTCGAAGGATTCCGAAGGAGAGGAGACTTTAAAGACGGAGCAGATCCGGGTAGAGGAGGTTCGCTTCGTGGATACCGAGGATGGTACGGTCGTCTATGTGAAGGATACAGAGCATCAGGTCTATAAGCAGGCGTTTAAGGAAAATGAGGAGCTGATTCTGATTTCTGAGGGAGATACCCTGGAAGTGACATATGAGCCGATGGAAAACGGGATTCATCTTTTGACCGGATTTCAGATAATAGAGAGTGTGGAAAAGGATTTGGTGAGGGATGATACTTCACAGGGAATCAATCTGAGTCCGGATATGGATGATGAAGATTTTTATAGTGAACGACAAAAGTAAAAATGACTTTTGTCGTTTGCTATAGTTTATGTGAAGGGAGGATTTGCATTGCGGGAGATGACATTTAAAATGGAGCGTCCGGGGCTTGTGAAGGCAGGGGATGAGGTGGAGGTCAGTGAAAAGAAGACCGCACTGAACTACACCTATATCATAGAGCCTGCGGTGGCGATGTCCGGCTGCTTTAAGGTGGGAGACAGGATTCCTACTGTGGATGGTATGACGAAGGGAGTCGTAAAGGATGTGACGCATAATGACAGAGGGTATTATGTGGTAGTGGAGTTTGGAGAGGACGGGCAGGGAATGGTAACAGACAGAGTGTAGACATAAAGGGAGGAAAAAGGATGTTAGAGAAAGGAATCAAGGGAACAGGTGAGGTCACCGTGACAGAGGAGCTTACGGCAAAGACGATGGGAAGCGGGGAGCTTCTCGTATATGCGACACCGGCGATGATTGCACTAATGGAGTAGACGGCTTATAAAAGTGTTTCCGGTGAGCTTTCAGATGGAGAGGGGAGCGTAGGCACCCTGATGAACGTAGAGCATGTTTCTGCTTCCCCTGTGGGGATGAAGATTACCTGTAAAAGCGAGCTTTTGGAGGTGGATGGCAGGAGACTGGTGTTTTCTGTAGAGGCGTATGATGAAAAGGGCTTGATCGGAAAGGGGACGCATGAGCGGTTCATCATAAAGAATGAGAAGTTTCAAAAGAAGGCAGATGGGAAACTCGGGTGATTTTTGAAAGGAAAAGTATATGCCGAAAAGAGG
>JAFVAA010000343.1 GCA_017476305.1 Lachnospiraceae bacterium | reverse complement strand
GAAGAAATTTTCAAAAGAGCACAGAAAGGAAATCCTTTTTTATATGTTTCTGCAGTATCTTTTTTTCAAACAGTGGAGACGTTTAAAAAAATATGCAAATAAAAAAGGAATCCGCCTGATCGGGGATATCCCGATCTATGTGGCACTGGACAGTGCAGATGTGTGGGCGGCTCCGGAACTTTTTCAGTTAGACGAAGATTCGTTTCCAAAGGCGGTGGCGGGCTGTCCTCCAGATGGATTTTCCGCAACCGGGCAGCTCTGGGGGAATCCTCTGTATGATTGGGAGGTGCACAAAAAGGAGAACTTTGCCTGGTGGATCCGGAGGGTGAAGCACTGCCAGAAGCTGTATGATGTCATTCGTATCGATCATTTCAGGGGTTTTGATGAGTACTACTCGATTCCGGCAGGGGATGACACGGCGGTAAACGGACACTGGGAAAAGGGACCGGGATTTGCGCTTTTTGCAAGGTTAAAAGAGGCACTTGGAAATGCCAGGATCATAGCAGAGGATTTGGGATATCTAAATGATTCCGTAAGGCAATTAGTGAAAATTACCGGATATCCGGGCATGAAGGTTTTAGAGTTTGCGTTTGACAGCAGGGATGATTCTTCGAGTGATTATCTGCCGTTCCGGTATGATAAGAACTGCGTGGTCTATACCGGTACACATGATAATGAAACGGTCTTAGGATGGCTTTCTTCCATCCGGCCGGAGGAGAAGCAGGCGATTTACCGGTATTTAGGACTGGAACATCAGGTTCCGGATGCGGTGCTGGCAAAAAAGCTGGTGCGTCTGGCAATGTCTTCCACAGCGGATCTATGTATCATCCCGATGCAGGATTACCTGGGACTGGGGAATGAAGCCAGGATCAATGAACCTTCTACTTTGGGAACGAACTGGTCCTGGAGGATGAAACGGCTGACGGAGGGGAGGGAAAAAGCACTGGCCGGGGAGATTTTGGAACTTACGAAGGTGTATGGCAGAATGGGTCATGCATCAGACAGGTAAAGTACTGGGAGGATCAGTGGACTTTCCCCTGACTGCGAAAGTCCACAGGAGTCATGCCGGTTTCTTTTTTGAAAAGCCTGGTAAAGTAGGAGTAGTTTTCATACCCTACCCGGTCAGAAACCGTACTGATCGGAAGGTCAGAGTTTAACAGCAGCTTTTTGGCTTCTTCTATCCTTTTGTCGATCAGATACTGCTTAAAGGATCGGCCGGTTTCCTTTTTAAAGATGCGGGAAGCATAGTCCGGGTCGAAGTGGAACATCTCGGTCAAGCTGTTCCGGCTGATCTCTTTTGCATAGTTCTGTTCGATGAAACGGCAGATCGTATCCGCTACCGACTGCCCCGACCCCATTTCCTCGATATATCGGCTGGAAATTCGGATGACATAGCGGATAAAAAGCGTGGCATCATAGATGCTTTTTGGGGAGTTCTCATGGAGGATAGTAAAAGGAGCACCACGGAAAATATAGTCAAAGAGGATATTCCGGTTCTGCAAAAAGGACAGCAGTGTCTGGAACAGATTATTGACATATGCTTTTAGGGCTTCCGGTTCTGCATATCCTGACAGGGCAATCGTTTTCAGGTGCCGGATGCAGAGTTCCTCAAATTCTGCATAGCGCT
>JAFVAA010000342.1 GCA_017476305.1 Lachnospiraceae bacterium | reverse complement strand
GAATGGAAACTCCTCTATAAATAATGAATATGCTGATTTTAGCACGATTATTCTGGATAATGGAATGATTAGTGATTCTTATAAATCAAATACAGAAGGATATGCAAATTATTTAGTTTGGAGCAAGGATGATATAATGTGCACTTTAGGAATTGATAATTATATGGAAGGTTGGGAGTATAATGAACTTGTGAAGGTAGCGAATGGTATTAAAGCAAAATACGAGGACGGTATAGTAGAATAATAGTAATACAATATATTTTAAAAAATTTGAAAAAAATAAAAATTTTTTAAAAAAAGATGTAGGGTTTTTGGTTCTGAATTTGTTATTTAGGGCAGAGGGGGAAAATAAATCTTAAAATAGCAAAATGAAAGTGAGGTAAAAGAAAATGAAAAAAATTATCAAAATACAAAAGAAATTTTAAATTTTTGTCCCAATTTTTCATTTTTTATGGTTGATATATATGGGATGAAGTTTGCAAGGTTTCTATTTGTATTACGTCATTTATTACAGATGTCTGCTGTACAGGCATGAGGGTGCGAAGTGTGGCAGATTTTTGAAGGGTGGTGAAGGAATGTACAAAAAAGAGAATACTTACAGAGATTTTGCCGAAAAAAGCGTTCTTTTCCAGAGATAAAGCCGAAATCCCGTGGCAGCAGAATGTGGCGGCATCTGTGCCATATGCGAATGGCAGGGAAAAGAACGCAAAGCAAAATATACAAATTTATTTTGCAAAGATTTCTTAGAAAAACATTTAAAACGAAAGTTTTTAGGAGACTTTATTGATAGGAGGGAAAAATTTATGAAATTACACAAAATAGCTAAATTAGCAGCGGTTTCCATGGCTATGATAATGGGAATCAGTGGAGTTTTTTCAAGCAATGTGGCAAATGCAGCGGGGCAGGAAGCAAATGGTGTCATACAAAATGAAGATGTGGAAGAGGTTCCATATGAAGTATTATTTAAAAGAAATGCTTCTTGGCAGGGACACATCAATGGAGAGATTACCATTAAAAATAATAGCAGTTTACCAATTAAAGATTGGAAATTCAGATTCCTGTTCGATGGTTTCATTGAAAATATTTGGAATGCTTCTGTGGTATCAACAGAGGATGAAATAGTGATATCAAATGTGGGCTGGAATCAGGATATTGCTGCAGGCGAAGAGATAAGCTTTGGATTTATTGCATCTGTAGAATCCGAGAATATTAAGCCGGAAAACATGGTATTGGATGGCACAGAGCCTGTATCTAAGAAAGAAGAAAGGGATATGGACGAAATTTCTTCTATTATTCAGCAATATGTAGATACTATAGGAAAGGATTGGGATTCTTTTTTGGGATTATTTAACGATGCGCAGGCAGAGTCGTTAAAAGATTTTTTACATGATTCAGAAAATCAGGAAAAACATGAGGGGATGTTAGGCGTTATTTCCGGGACATTGGACGGATGGTACGAAGTGCCTTATGAGGAGGCAGCATTACACTTCCCAGAGGGATTTTTATCTGATGATTCACGATACTTTGTGATACAGGCTGAATATGAAGTTTATAAGGATTCTGAATGCTATCATAAAGGGGGAGAATCTGATTTAATGGCACTTTCTAAAATAAATGGGGATTGGAAGATTGATAACTTTTCAGGATATGAAACGAAATGTGATGAGATTCATACGGCAGATGACGTGGAAGAATTGAATTTAGATCATCTTGAAAAAGATAATAAAAAATTGGTTTTAAAAACAGTAGTGAAATAACTTTTTAATGAATATACAACCTGTCTTATTTGCGGGGGGATGTTTATGAAAAGGATTTACAGGGTTCTGACAGTTTGTATTTTATTGATTTTATTTTTTAAAGTGCAGACAGTTCGGGCAAAGGGTGTGAAGGAATATTATCAGGAAATAATTGATACGCTTAACGGATGTGCAAAGAAGACAGCAGATGAGGATAAAGCCATTTGGTTTGATCATCTGCTTGATTCATTAACCATGAAGGATAGCCCGAATGCGGCTTATATGAAAAATATGAAAGAGAAGGATATGGCACTTGGCACTCCATTTTTTGTTTTTAATGCAGCAAAGAAATATCAGTATATTTGTGTGGAGTATCCGATTTTGGCAAAAGGGCAGATGATAGCCCAGGCATCGCTTTATTTTTATGGAGGGGTGTGGCAGTATTCCATGGGAGAGATTCCAGAAGTGCAGAGTTTTCTAAAGGAAGTGGATTTTAAAAAAGAAAGACCGATTTTTTATGTGACAGGAACTTCAGAATATTCGGATGTGGTCTACATGGAGACAAAGGAAAAGAAGATTGCATACGAGGGTGCGGAAAGGTGGGTGGGAAATATTTCTGTTCAGCCGGAGCAGAAAGCATTTTCTGAATTATCATATGAGGAAAAAGTGAAGTATATTGCGAATCACATAGAAAATTTCGGAAAAGAGGATCCGAATGTAAAACCTTATGAAGATACGATAGAGATTCCTGACCTGAATAAAGAAAAGCAGGAAAAAAAGGAACGGGAAAAGCGGGAAAAACTGGAAATCCAGAAAAAGGTAATTATTTTTGGCAGTGTGGAATTTATGGCTTTCGTTGTTCTCTGCCTGGTGATTTACAGAAAGAAGAGGATGTTGATATGAATAAAAAGAGAAAATCTAAGCTTTTTTTAGTAATGTTTTTTGCTGCAGCAGGGATTGCGGGTTTATGGGAAGAAATTTTGCCAGATCATCAGTAGTTCAAATGGAAGCCTACGAAGGAAATAATATAGAGGAGTATGCAGACTATGATAAAACGCCGGATCCAGATGCATGCGCAAGAGGGCATTTCAAAATGGACGAATTATTTGAATCGGGAAAAGTTAACGGATAAAAAAGAGGTGATGGACTATTGGTTAAAACATGAGCTGGTAGCGGATGGTGTGTTAAGGGATATCACGAGTCATACTGTTTCTTGACAATGTCATCCAAACATGGTATATTAAAAGAGACAGAATATATTTTATACAGATGAATAAGATAGCGGAGCTGTTTATCGTGGAGGTGAGCAGTACAAAAGCAGGGGACCAGACCGGTCTGACGGAACGGTCCCCGGAACAATCTGACAGAGAGCAGGAGACGGAGTGGAGAACGGACATTCTTGCTGTTTTTAGGAATTTTCACAAAAT
>JAFVAA010000341.1 GCA_017476305.1 Lachnospiraceae bacterium | reverse complement strand
GGAACGCACGGAAAACTTAATTCCATCCGGACGGTCTGCATAGAGCACCGCCACATCTACCTCTTCTAAAGCCAGGATAAAATCAGCCACTACAGCAATCTGTGCATC
This sequence comes from Lachnospiraceae bacterium, assembly GCA_017476305.1. Classification (GTDB taxonomy): domain Bacteria; phylum Bacillota; class Clostridia; order Lachnospirales; family Lachnospiraceae; genus Butyribacter. Next base: position 2,894 of record JAFVAA010000341.1, on the reverse strand, counting down.
CTGGCAGGCAAACGGGATCCCCGCAAAACCGATTTTATCATATACGATAATATTTTCTATCGCCGAACCATACGCCCTCAGATCCTTAAATTCCATATTATTCCCGGAAAGCTCCGTAAGTATGTCATTCGATGCATACCGGAATAAATAGGAAAACATCGCAATATCTTTTTCTGTCACACCTCTGGTAAAATGAAGCGTATCCATTTTCAGTCCATATAAAAGTGCCGTCGCCGTAAGCTCATCCGGCTCGAGACAAAGCTCCCTGTAATACTCCGCAATCAGTGTCGAACAGCTTCCGACCTTACGTACATCCAGATAGCGGTATCCTTCGCCCTGTACCAAAGGATGGTGGTCGATACATGCGATCTCATCTCCCGGCAGGTCTCTAATATTTCCACCACCTTTTTGGGAGTCTACACAGATTACCGGATCCTCCGGTGCCATCTCGCCCGGCAGTTCATTTTCGGGATATATTTCGATCTGACAAAGCTCCGTCATTTTTCTCGTATTGACACGGTCGATCTGTCCCACATAGCACAAAGTCGAGGAAATTCCAAACTGCTCCAAAAGTCGCAAAAGCCCAAACCCTGCACCGATCGCATCCGGATCCGGAAAGTTATGCGTCTGGATAAAAACCCGTTTTCCACGAAGATACTCCACCATACCCATAAAGCTCTCTTTATTCATAATTCATAATGTCTCCTTATCTATCATATCCAAACCACTCTGCTTCCTTTCGGAAACCTGGCAATTTTCATCGCAGTAATCTTTATTATAAGTCATTTTATATCCTTTCGCAACCAACTCTTGAACAGATTTTTTCCTTATGTTAAAATAGTCGCGAAAGCAAAAGCAAGCGTTATGATAAATCCTCTTATAAAAGAATGATTTTATAAGAGGATTTATCATAATGCGAAGCGCGCTCGCGCCCGAGGAAACTGCAGGTTTTCGAGGTTTTTGCTTTCGATAGCAGTAAAAACGATAAAATAACCGCGAAAGCAAAGCGACAAAAAGGAGAATTTTCTTATGAAAGGAAATTTGCGAAAAATGCTTGGCTACTATAAGCCATACATGAAAATATTCTGGGCAGATATGTTTTTTGCTGCCCTTTCTGCTCTGGTGGCACTGACCATTCCTTTGATTGTGCGCTATGTCACCTATACTTTGGCAAAGATGGAACCGGAAAAAATACTGGATCAGATTCCCTATATCGCCATTTTATCTGTCATTTTACTAATCATCGATTTTTACAGCCGTTTCTTCATCGGAAACTACGGTCACGTCATGGGCGCAAAAATGGAGTACGACATGCGTGCGGAAATTTTCGGACATATGCAGAAGCTCTCCTTTTCCTTTTACGATGACGCTAAAGTAGGACAGCTCATGAGCAGGGTAACGGCAGATTTATTCGATATCACAGAGCTTTTACACCATGGTCCCGAAAACCTGATTCTCTCTTTTTTAAAGATCATCGGTGCACTCGTCATCCTGATCAATATAAACGGAAGCCTGGCAATCGCCGCCTTTATCATCCTTCCCTTTATGTTTTTCTTTGCCTTTGTCTTAAATAAAAGAATGCGCCGTGCATTCAGACGGAACCGCATCAAAATCGCCGAGATCAATGAACAGATTGAAGATAACCTTTCCGGTATCCGCGTGGTGAAATCCTTTGCAAATGAAGATATCGAAAACCGGAAATTTAAAATCGGAAATGATGGATTTTTAGCGGCGAAAAAGAACAGCTATAAATACATGGGAACCTTTCAGGCGGGAATTACCTTTTTTACCACAGCCATCCAGATCAGTGTCATTCTGACCGGAAGTATCCTGATTGCAAAAAAGGGGTTAGATGTCAGCGACTTGGTCACCTTTCTTTTATATATTGGTGTTTTTACGGATCCCATCAAAACACTGGTAGACTTTACCGAACAGTTTCAGAACGGCTACAGCGGTTTCGAGCGGTTCCGTGAAATCATGGATATTGAACCGGACATCACCGATGCACCGGATGCCGTACCACTTACTGACGTAAAAGGGGAAATCGTGTTTGACAACGTTTCCTTCCGGTATCACGACACAAACGAAAAGGTGCTGAACCATATTTCCCTGCAGGTTCCGGCAGGCTCCTACATCGCCCTTGTCGGTGCTTCCGGCGCAGGAAAGACGACACTCTGCTCTTTGATTCCGAGGTTTTACGATGTGACGGGCGGCACCATCCGAATCGACGGAAAGGACATCCGTTCCCTGACCTTAAAAAGCCTCAGGGATCACATCGGCATGGTGCAGCAGGATGTCTACCTTTTCGCCGGAACGATTGCGGAAAATATCTCCTACGGAAAACCGGGAGCAGCCAGGGAAGAAATCATAGAAGCCGCAAAAAATGCAAATGCACACGAATTTATCCTTTCTTTTCCGGATGGCTATGACACAGACATCGGTCAGAGAGGAATCAAGCTCTCCGGTGGACAAAAACAGCGCATCTCCATCGCCAGGGTATTTTTAAAGAATCCGCCGATCCTGATTTTTGACGAGGCAACCTCTGCCCTGGATATTGAAAGTGAACAGGTCGTGAAGGAATCCTTGGAAAAGCTTGCGAAAAACCGCACGACCTTCGTCATCGCTCACAGACTGACGACCATACAGAATGCAGAAAACATCTTAGTGCTTACCGACGAGGGGATCGCCGAACAGGGCACCCATAAAGAACTTTTAGAAAAAGGCGGAATTTATGAAAAACTGTACCACACTTCCTAGTACATCATACTGTTTGTTCGATGACAGGAAATAAAGCTGCCTGCCATAAAGCAAAGCCGGACAGAAAAGCTTGTCCGGCTTTGCTTTCTACGGAAACAGGGAATCCTTCCGTATGTTCCTAAAACAATTTTTTTCGC
>JAFVAA010000340.1 GCA_017476305.1 Lachnospiraceae bacterium | reverse complement strand
ATAATGAGGTCTATATCGGCAAAGTGATCAACAATAAATTTGCCGATAATCTGGATACGGGGCATAAGGTCATTGCGAAGGAGAAAGAGGACTGGATCGTGGTGGAGAACTGTCATGAGCCGCTTGTGTCCTTAGAACTGTTCCATGCAGCACATAGGGCGGTCGGGCGGAGGGATTACCAGAAACGCCAGCCGGCGGGAAAATGGAAACGGGCATTTATCGTATGCGGGCATTGTGGAAAGGCAATGTGCAAATATAATAATGGCAAATCCTACCGGTGCAGATCAGGGCATGTCAAACTGAATGCCTTAGAACTGCAGGAAAATATTCTTGCCTGTGCGAAGGCAATGGCTGAAAGCACACTGAAAGATCTGCGGATAAAAAAGGAAGAATCCAAGGGAGATAAAAGCCTTGCAAGTCAGATCGAAGTCTTACGGAAACAGCTTGGCAGATACAACAAACAGAAATTTGAAGTTTACGATTCCTATACAAAAGGCAATCTGACAAGGGAGGCTATGGCAGAGAAGAACGCATCTCTCAAACAGAAGATTGCTGAAATAGAAGAACAGATTTCTGAAAAGGCAGAAGAACTTGCAGCACAGAAAGAAAGCTGTACCGAAGAACAGGAAGAATGGCTTGATATGATTTCCGGTCTGGAGGAATTTGATGCTGACAGACTTAGGAGCATAATACAGCAGGTCAATGTATATGCAGAGGACAGGATTGAAATTGTTTGGAATGTGGATGATTTTTTCTCTGTGATATGATATAATTCGTTTAGAATTGTAGGGAAATGGAATTAAGACAAGGTGGTGATAGATCGGAGGCTCTGGTAATGAGCCTCCGGGATTTGCATAAAATTTCAATTTTTTTTGTTTTTTACTTGACACGAGCAGAAGCACACCACTCTACTGCCAAGACATATAGAAAGGTCATTGAGTATGTTAAGAGTAAGGTGGATCATGTAAAGATCATCGGTCTTACGGCTACGCCATTTAGGACAGCAGATAGTGAGCAGGGACTGCTTTCTAAAATATATACCGATGGAGTGAGCCTTGGTAAACCGGTAAAAGATAACAAGGGGATCACCTATAAGACAGATCTCAAAACGCTGATTAACCGGAGCATATTATCCAGACCAATATTTGAAAGTTACAGTACAGAAGAAGGATTTGGTAATAATCTGGGTAAGGATGATTGGGATAGGATCTCACACTTGGATATTCTCCCGGATGATATCGCAGAGCAGATGGCTGGAAGTGCGGCTAGAAATAAGCTCATTATAGATACATATAAGAACAATCGTGAATTATACGGTAAAACGATAGTATTTGCTGTAAATGTTGTCCATGCGATAACTTTGGCGAAATTGTTTCAGAAGTCAGGAATAAAAGCAGAGTTTATTGTTTCTGATGTTAAGGATTTTGTGACAGGTGTAACAATAAGCAGTATAGAGAATGAGAGAAAACTTGAAAGCTAGAGGACAGGAGATACAGATGTCCTCATCAATGTAAATATACTTACCGAGGGAGTGGATCTTCCTCAGACACAGACGGTCTTTCTTGCCCGTCCTACGGTCTCAACGATTCTGATGACACAGATGATAGGCAGAGCGTTGAGAGGTGTAGAAGCAGGCGGTACAGCCTATGCTCATATCGTTTCGTTCATTGATGATTGGGATGAACATATAGCATGGGTGAATCCGGAGAGCCTGTTTTTCGATGAGGAGACGGACTTTTCTGATAATCCAGCAGAATATCAGAGACATGAGCTTCGTATGATTGCTATATCAAAGATTGAGGAATTTGCAGCAATTCTTGATGATTCTGTTGATACAACTGCAATAGAGAGAGTTCCGTTTGAGAAAAGGATTCCTATCGGAATGTATGCATTTACCTGTCTTGAAGAAAATGGCATGGATCATTCCT
>JAFVAA010000339.1 GCA_017476305.1 Lachnospiraceae bacterium | reverse complement strand
GAAACTGTCCGAAACGCTCTTAGTCCACCACAAAAAGATAAAGACGAACGCAAATCCTTATACGGAACGGGATTATATAGAGAGCAGGGAACACTTCCGGGAAATCCATAATATCACGGGCAGATATAAGGGAGCATGGAAACGGCAGGAAGGGAAATGCTTTTACTGTGGAAAGCCGATCCTGGTGGACCAGCCAAAGACGGTAAAACCAATTTATTCCACAACGAACCCAACGTATTTCAGAAAAGTTTATGTGCATAAAATGTGCACGCAGAGCGAGTGGGAACAGATCGTGGTCTCCGGGGATGTCAGTTCCATGACACCCTTTGACGTGATGAATGCCCTGTCAGGTATCGTGGAAAGTGAAGATATAGGCAGTAAGAAAGCACCAATCACGGAGCAGTGGAAGTATTATCCGCTCAAACAGTTTTTCGGGAAGGAGGACCGGTCCTCGGTAACGCTGACATTCCGGGAGATCGAGAAGATACTTGGGGAGAGCCTGCCGGATTCGGCGGGGCGGGATAAGAGTTTCTGGTGCAGGAGGCAGAGTTATAACAGCATAGCGGAAAGTTTCATTACAGAGGGCTATCATCTGCATCATATTGACCTGGAAAAAGGAAAGGCAACATTTCACAGGGATTATGACGGGATGTCAAGGCTTAGGATACCACCGGTCCTGTTGGAAGGGAAGATACCGGACGATGCGAGGTTAGAGCTTGAGCTGTTTATGGATTATGTGGTCGATAAATATGATGTGGCAGAGAGAAAAAAGAGGAAACATAGAAAATAACCTAAAGGCTTCCTTTGTTTTTTTCATCAATTCCATCATATCCCCACCACTTCACTCCGTATCTATCCAGATAGAACCGGATCCCAAACTTATTTTCTACGAACCGATCCTTTACCCGATACCATCCTCTCAATTCTTCTCTCAATGTTTCATCCGTAGAAATCGGCTCCACCCAGATTTTTTCTTTACAAACAATTTTGGAAATCTTCAGAGGCGCAGTTTCCGGCACAGTACTCTCTGCAAATGCCGGGACAGTTCGGTAGACTTTCAGACCATTTCCAGTTTCTGAAAATAAAATTTTCTTTCCCTCTGCAGATAAAAAACAGCCCTCAACCGCATTGACGAGCATCCAGCCATATTCCCTGCACCAGACTGGCTTTCCGTGCAGAATCAGCAGGTTCTCTTCTGGAATCGGAGCTGGTGAAAAATCAGAGAAATCCTGCGAGGAGGATGAAGGGAGAGAAGAAGGAGAAGTATTCAGGGAGGCCGGGAAAGTCCCATCTTCCGTCCTTCCCAAAAGAAAATCCGTAGACACCCCGTACACATCTGCCATGTGTTCTAACTTTTCTATAGATGGCGATTTGCGTTCGCCCTCCCATGCACTGAGCGTCGGCTGGGAGATGCCTAAAGCTTCCATGGCATCCGTGGATTTCATGTGGTTTATCAGTCTTGCGCCAAGCTCCCCGAGCATGGCAGAGCGTGCGGTGCTTGCAGCGTGCTACGGGTCTTTGCGCAATATTATAGTGTTCCGGCAGGATAATATCAAGCAATTTTATAAGAATAATATGGCAGATTGTTCAGCATAATACCTATAGAATCATATTCACAAGATAACATCCATTGAGATGAAACAAATGTTGCACTGACTATGCAGTGCTCATCCGATGGATTTCATACAGTCTTAATACTTAAAGGAGGGGTATCATGCCGGCAGCTCATAAAAGTGCCATATCGGTTGGATTATTATACATTCCGGTAGGGCTTTATAAAACCACAAGAAATGCGAGCATATCATTTAATCAGCTCTGCAAGGAGTCGAAGGAGAGGATTCATTATAAAAAATATTGTCCATCCTGTGATAAGGAGATTTCAAATGAGGATATCATCAAGGGATATGAGTATGAAAAGGGAAAATATGTGACCTTTACCACAGAGGAACTGGAAAAGATTAAATCGAAAAAGGATAAGACAATTCATGTCGAGCATTTTGCGAAAATGTCAGAAATTGATTCCATTCTGTTTGATAAGAATTATTATTTGGTGCCGGAGGTCGGGGCAGAAAAAGCCTATGAGCTTTTAAGACGTTCCCTGCTTGCAGGTAAAAAGGTAGCTGTGGCTAAAACGGTAATTGGCACGAATGAGAATCTTTTGGTCTTGTATCCAACGAAGGAATGCTTGATTGCAAAAATTCTTTTCTATCAGGAGGAGATTCAGGAGATGCCGAAGTCACAGGCAAAGGTGGAGGTGACAAAGGAAGAATTAAATATGGCAAAAACGTTGATAGAGACGATGACGAAAAGCTTTGACATTTCTGCGTACCACGACGAATATCAAATGAAGCTAAAGGAAGCGATCATGACAAAAATTGAGGGGAAAGAGATTGTTTCTGCAGATGGCAGCGATGCGGAGAATATTATTGACCTGATGGAAGCCCTGAAGCGTTCTGTGGAAATGGCAGGAGAACGGAAAAAAGGAACAGCATAGGAAATGCTGCAGTATGGCAAAGGAGCCGGACTTCAATGCAGCAAATAAAAATATAGCTTTGCATAGAAAAGATTCAGAATAAGAAAGGCATGGATGAAATTTATGGATATTTTTGACCGAAAAGGAATACACCCCATGCTCATATCAGAACAGGTGGAGCCGTATGATGATGAAGACTGCATTTTTGAACTGAAATTAGACGGATGCAGGTGCATTGCATACTGTGATAAAAATAGTGTGGATCTGCGGAATAAAAAGGACAGAAAACTGTTACCGCAGTTCCCGGAATTGAAAGAAATTTATAAGCAGTGTCATGGGAAATGTATCTTAGATGGAGAACTTATTGTGCCGGTGCAGGGAAAACCGGAATTTTATCATCTGCAGAGAAGGTTGTTTTTTTCGGATGCCTTTAAGATAGAACTGGCTGCCAAAAGGTATCCGGCTGCTTTCGTTGCCTATGATATTTTATATAAGGACGGGAAGGAACTGGTGGAGCTGCCACTGATGGAGCGGAAAAGGATTCTATCCGGGGTGGTAGAGGAGATTCCGGTAGTGTCTGATTTAAAAACCGGTATCATGGAAAAAAATATGGATTCTGAGGAGATAGCTCCAAGAGAAAAAGAGAGTTATATGGGGCTTTCTGTTTCCCGCTTTCTAGAAGGGAAGGGGAAAGCTCTTTTTGAACTGGCTAAAAGTAAGGAATTAGAGGGTGTGGTCGGGAAGAAAAAAGAAAGTCTGTACCGCATGGGAAAGCGTACAAATGACTGGCAGAAGGTCAAGTGGATGAAGGATGAGGATTTTATCTGTATCGGCTACATTCCAAAGGAGAAAGGGATGACGAGCCTGGTTCTGGCAAAATATGACGCAGAGGGGAGATTAAACATTGTAACACATGTGACGCTTGGAGTCAGTAGGATGAAGATGCGGGAGAGCGGCATAGAGGTGGGGAGTTGTCCGTTTGACAGGATGCCAAAGGGACATGAAAATGCCAGATGGCTAAAGCCCGTGGTCTGTACGGTCGCCTATATGCCATCTGAAAATGAGGAATACCGACAGCCGGTATTTAAGTGCTTCCGGGATGATAAAAGGTCGGAGGAATGTACGATGGATGAAATACTTAATGTGATTGATAGATAAAAGATAACTCACCGCTGTATCTTTTAGGAGACACTGCACTGGTTTTTCGAATCAATGAAAGAGAAAGTACACATAACAGAACGAGGATATGAAAGCTGACGTATAGGCTGGGCTCTTATCCTCGTTTTTATTTTACGCTAATTTAACAATCAATCTAAATATGATTTTCGTAGAGTGCTTAACTCTACGAAAAATACTAACTATAAACATACTTGTATACTAGCATAATGTCACTTTTGTTGTCAATATGTTTTCTGGGAATTTTAGTATTATTTTTATTTGCATTATAAAAATCAGAGGAGGTACTTTAGATGTCCAAAATAGGTGAAAATATTTACAAGAGAAAGGATGGAAGATGGGAAGGCCGCTATATTAAAGAACGCATTGATGGAAAAATCAGATATGGATATGTGTTTGCGGATTCTTTGGAAGAAGCGAGGGAAAAGAGGCGTTATGCTATGGAATTTAACGATTTAGCAGAGGTCTCCGTTCGACCGGATTTCTATACATTTCCATGTCCATTTTCAGCAGTTTCTACGGAGTGGTTTGAGAACTTAAAGCCTCAATTAAAAGAATCAAGTGTGGTTAAGTATCGGAATATCCTAAATTCCTATCTCCTGCCAAAGTTTGGGGAGAAGAATATTACAGAAATTATGCCGGGTGAAATCAGGGGATACCTTGCAGAACTTATGGATTCAGGCGGAGTCAAGCATAAAGGACTGTCTGCAAAGACGACGAACGGAATTCTGTCCGTACTAAAGCTTGTAATAGATTATGCCAGACAGGTTAAAGGATACGGAGTAATCACTCTTGATGGAATTGCTGTCAAGCAGACACAGAAAGCACTCCGTATTTTAAGCCAGCAGGAACAGAGGAAATTGGATGATTATCTGAGGAGAAATATATCACTGAGAAATCTCGGCATTCTCATATGTCTGTATTCAGGTATGCGGCTTGGAGAAATTTGTGCATTGAAATGGAAAGATATTCTCATGGAAGAGCAAACAATCCATATTCATAATACGATGCTTCGCCTGCAGATCGATGGAGATCCGAAAAGAAAGACAAGGGTTTTTGTGACAACACCCAAAACAGATTGTTCAGTTCGTAAGATTCCAGTGCCTGACGATGTATTCCGGCTAATTGCCGGAGAACAAAAGGATGGAGATGTCTATTTTCTGACCGGACTTTCCAGCCGGTTCGTAGAGCCGCGCACCATGGAAAATCATTTCAAGTCTGTAACCGGAAGCTGTGGGATTGCAGATGCAAATTTTCATTCACTCCGCCATACTTTTGCGACAAGATGTGTAGAGCTTGGATTTGATGTCAAGAGTTTAAGCGAGATCCTTGGTCATGCAAGTGTCAGCATTACAATGAACCGTTATGTTCATCCGTCTATGGAAGTAAAAAAGAAGAATATGAACCGGCTTTCCGAAATTATGACAGCAAAGAAATAAACCGTAAATAAACCGTCTGTGATGGGCAGCGGAGTATAGTCAATCATAGAAAATTCAAGGCTTGTGAAGATTTTTTCGTAGAGTTAAGCACTCTACGAAAAAAAGTAGAAATGGCATCTGCGACAGAGAAATTACTAACCATAACATATTGTAAGAGTATTTTTGTCACTTATTATTATTTTCAAAAAGGAGGTTTTTTATTATGAAAAGACTAATATCACTTTTGGTTGCATTGAGCCTGTTGTTATCTTCCGCATTTGTGTGGTCAGATCCGGCCCATGCTGCAAGTACGAAAACTTTGAAGGCTACAGTTAAGGTTGGGGCATTAAAAAAGGTCAGTCTGAAAAAGTATGGCATCAAATCATCTGATACTTATATAGGTTATGCTTTTGACGGTGATTCCATGGATAATGTGGGAAATTGCAATATAAACTGTGTCAATAATAAACTATATCTGCAGGGGACTGCCAGCGGGGAACTTAGTTATCTTTTAGAGTTTGAGAGTGGAAAGAAAATCAAACTCAGAGGCAAGGTCACAGGGAAACCATCCAAACACAAAAATTATAATGGCATCTATGCCAATATAAAAAGTTTTAAGGGGAAAAAATACAGTTATACGGACATACACCTGACACCTGACTATGATGCCAGGGGGAACATAAATGAACTTACTGTGGAAATCGGGAAAATAAGTAACATCAGCAAAAAATCTGTAAAGACAGATATCAAGATTGCTTTTTATGACAAAAACAAGAAAAAGATAGAGACCGTACAAGCCGGAAAGCAAATGGAAAATCCTCAATCAGATATTGAGCCTGGAAATGAAGAGTATATTTATAGCGGAAAATTAAATCTTTCCGTCAACCAATGTAAAAAGGTGAAATACTGGAGAATTATAAAAATGTAAACAATGGACATATTTATGAAAAATTGTAGGAAAATACATTGAAATCAAGGAGGAAGATGATATGCGTTATAAAGTGATTGGCAATACGATGCCGGCGGTGGAAGTGATCTTTGACCGTGAGGGGGAATCCATGTATACACAGTCGGGCGGCATGGCATGGATGAGTGATGGAATCTCGATGGATACAAATACGAATGGTGGTGTATTAAAGGGGATTGGGCGGATGTTTGCCGGAGAATCGCTGTTTATGGCACATTATACTGCGAAAAAACAGGGTGCGATGATTGCGTTTGCTTCCACAGTTGCCGGAGAAATCCTGCCGCTTAATATCGGGGAGACTGGTGGAATGATCTGCCAGAAGGGAGCCTTCCTTTGTGCAGAACCTTCGGTTCAGTTAAATGTGGCATTTACAAAAAAATTTTCCAGCGGTCTATTCGGGGGCGAAGGATTTATTTTGCAGGATATTACCGGACATGGAATGGTATTTTTGGAAATTGACGGAGATAAGGTGGTAAAAGAACTGGCACCGGGAGAAGTGATCAAGGTAGATACGGGAAATGTGGTGGCATTTGAGAAAACAGTTTCTTATGAGATCGAGACAGTAAAGGGATTAAAAAATATTTTCTTAGGCGGCGAAGGACTTTTCTTAACGAAGTTAACTGGTCCTGGAAAGGTTGTCTTGCAGACACAGAACTTTAATGAATTTGCAGGAAGGATTGCAAGATATATTCCTAGCAAATAAAACAACCAAAAGCAGGATTGAGAATAGGGAAAAATCGCTGAGGTTTGGAGCATGTGGTTTTTAGATGGACGTTTTTCTTATCAAGAGAAAAAACGTCCATTTAGTATAACATCCTATTGCTTTTCCATGGAGAAGCAATAGGAAGAACAGAATGGCTGGTGAATACGATTTGTAGCAGAGTTTTAATAATAATGGAAAGGAACTCAAGAAGGAGAGTGTATCATGAGTTTTGTTGACAGGCTGTGTGGTTATCTTCACTGCAATATAGGTGATGTTGTATCCTATATCCCTGATGATATGCAGGACAATTCTCTAGATGAACTGGCGAACAGGATGCAGGAAATATATTGATCGCATCTTTAAGCATCTATTTATAAAAGAAAGTGAGGTATTAAAATGACTGAAAACATGAAGAAATTCTTTGTACATGCAGATGAAAACAGCGAATTATCGGAAAAACTCAAAAACGGTCTTTCCGAAGAAGAAATGAGCGCACTTGCCAAGGAACACGGCATTGAACTGACATAAGAAGGTTTTAAGACGAATGGGAAGAATCTGATATCTACAGACGGTGGCACCGCTCTTTCTGATGAAGAATTGGATAAGGTGGCAGGAGGAGGATTTATTGAAGGATTCGAAGATAT
>JAFVAA010000338.1 GCA_017476305.1 Lachnospiraceae bacterium | reverse complement strand
CCTCGGAGAGCCCACGGCACTTTGCAGCCAGTATGGATGAAAGTGTAATAGTGGGTTATTACACTTTGAAAAAGTGCCTCTCGAAAGCCCCTCGTCCCTCGCAAATCCTCTCGGAAAGGAGCATTACCCATGGCAAGAAATGATGGAATTGACCGCACCGTTGCCCGCCATCAGGACATTGAAACTGCCGATGATCTGGCAAAGGTGCAGGAACACAATGAACGGGAAAAAGACAGTTACAGCAATCAGGACATCGTGCCGGAGCGTTCTTCTCTGAACATTCATTTCAAAGAACCGACAGCCGGATATGAAGAAATGTTTACGCAGATGGAACAGGACAAGGTGATCTCCACCAGAGGTCTGAAAGCGGATGCCGTGAAATACGGTGAGCTGGTATTCGATGTGAACTCCGCTTACTTCTATAATCACGGCGGCTATGTATTTGCCAAACAGTTCTACGCTGATGCCTATAAAGCCGCCGTGGAGGTTGTAGGCGGTGAGCAGTATATTCTCTCTGCTGTCATGCACGCCGATGAGCGCAACCGGGCAATGTCGGAAGCTCTTGGCGAGGATGTGTACCACTACCACCTTCATGTGGTCTATATCCCGGTGGTGGAAAAACAGATTCTCTGGTCGAAGCGGTGCAAGGACGAAGCCCTCCGGGGAACAGTCAAGGAAACGATCATGCAGGTCAGCCGCAGTAAGAAATGGGAATCCAAACCTGTTCTTGACGGGAACGGCAATCCCATGTTGAACACAAAAGGAAAAAAGATTTTGAAGTCGTCCTACAGTGTGTTGCAGGATGACTTTTTCAATTTCATGCAAGCTGCCGGATATACCGATGTGGAGCGTGGAGAGCGTGGCAGCACCGAGGAACATCTGACCGTTACTCAGTTTAAGGTGCAAGCCGAAACCCAGCGTCTGGAAGCTGTGACGGCACGGGCAGACCAAGCGGAACAGGCATTGGCGGATACCCAATCTGCTGTGGAGAAACAGGAAAAGAAGCTGAAAGCTCTGCAAAAGGAAACCAAGACTGCGAAGACGGTGGCAGTGACCGTGCAGGATATTGAAGCGATGGGTAAGAAAAATTCCTTCACCGGAAATGTCACCCTCACAGCAGACCAGTGCGATACCCTGAAACGATACGCCACAAACGGAATTATCTTCAATGCTGAGAATGAACGCCTGAAAGAAAAATTGGCTTCCGCTGTAAAATCCGCTTCCATCTGGAAACAGCGGCATGACGAACTGAACGAAAAATATAAAGAACTGAAAGAAAAAGCCCAGCCCTATCTGGATGCGTTGGAAATCGCAGCAGAACGGGTCAGGGCTTTTCTTTCTGCCATCCTCGCCAGAGGAAAGGAAACTCGTGAACACAAGGCTCCTGCCCGCAAGCACGGACGGGATATGGAAATATAAGAAAGGAATTATTTGTGCCTATGATGAATCAGAACCAGCAGGCAACGATCCTGCCTATCGACCGTAAAATGCTGCTTTCCATTCGGGAAGCGGCTGAATACAGCAATATCGGAATCAACAAGATTGACGAGATGCTGAAACAACCCAACTGTCCCTTTGTATTGTATGTAGGTACAAAGAAACTGGTCAAACGCAAGGCTTTTGAGGAATTTATCGAAGGGAGAGTTGCGATTTGATGAACAGAACAGGCAAAATTGGTGCGCACCAAAAACATCGAAATCTATTGAAAAAAAAGCACTTTCATGATAGAATGGAGTGTCGTGATGAACTCTCGTTTCCGGCACTCAGGAAAGGAGTTCATTAAATGGGCAAAAACTTAAAAGGCAAAGAAATTGGCAAAGGTATCTGCCAGAGAAAAGACGGAAAGTACGCCGCAAGATATACCGCAAAGGACGGCTCCCGCAAGGAAAAGCACTTTGACACACTTCCGGAAGCTCGCAACTGGCTGGCTGATGCGCAGTACGAAGATAAGCACGATGTTTGCAACACATCCTCCGAAATGACGGTGGATGCCTGGTTTGAGTTCTGGATCACCAATCTGATTGCGGATCTGGCTCCCAACACCCGGCGAAATTACCGGGAACGGTATCAAAAGAACATCCAGCCTGTTATCGGAAATATGCGCTTATGTGATGTCAAACCCATGCACTGCAAGATTGTCCTGAATCGGATGGAAGCCACTTATGCTGGCTCCACCATTCGGCAGGCGTATATTGCCATGGGAACCATGTTCCGAGCCGCAGTCATGAACGATATGCTTACAAAACATCCTATGGACGGGGTTCGTTATACGAAGCCCGTCCGGGCTGTGGATGACATCAAGTTCTTAACTGTGGAAGAACAGACGCTGTTTCTGGAAACCGCAAAACGCTCTCACAACTACAGACAGTATGTATTGCTGTTGGAGACCGGACTGCGCACTTCGGAAATGATCGGCTTGACTTGGGATGCGATTGACTGGAAGAAGCGGACACTGACTGTCAACAAGACCTTGGAATATCGCCACAGCGAAGGCATTTGGCGTGCTGGTCCTCCTAAGACAAAGACCAGCTACCGCACGATCCTGCTGACGAAGCGGGCATACGATGTATTGAAATCGTGCTACGATGAACGCTTCACCCGCAAAGAATCAGAACTGTTATCTCAGATTCTGGAATATGTGGATCGCCGGACAGGTCAGACAGAGTACCTTTGTATGCGAGATTTGGTGTTTATCAATTTCCGTACCGGAGAGCCTGCAAAAAACAGTTCCTATGACACCCATCTGTACAAGCTGTGCGATGAGGCGAAAATCAAGCGGTTCTGTATGCACGCTCTGAGACACACCTACGCTACCCGTGCGATTGAACGGGGCGTTATGCCGAAAGTCTTGCAGAAGCTGCTCGGTCATGCGAGCATTAAAACAACCATGGATCGTTATGTCCATGTCACCGACACATCCCTGACCAACGCCATCAAACTGTTCGAACAGGACACCAATGTGGCAAGTTAAAAATGGTGCGCTGCGAAAAATTGGTGCGGAATTGGTGCGGAGTGTGTCCCCAAAACCCGAAAAACCATTGAAAATAAAGGAGATTTAGAATATATGAAATTAGATTTTCGTTATATCATTTCTCACAATCGAAAAAGGCATAGAATATCACCTCGCATGTATTATGAATTCTATTTCACACCAATAATCTTTAACGTCATTTCGTCCTTCTTGCCATCAAAGAACTTATCAAGCACTTTCTGAAAAACCTCTATCTCCGGTGCAGCTTCCGCAAATAATGTCATAGAAGAACGGAGTTTCAAATCATCCGGATATCCCATTACATCAGATGCATCAGAAGAATCTAAACCCAAAAGTGCCTCGCTGATTTCTATAAGCCTGTTCTTAAGGGTATCATTCTGCATATATTTCTTGGCTTCGTCTAATCCGTCTATGCCATAATATTCAGATGTAGAGCTGAATCCCAATCCTTTAACCTGCGGAAATATATACCATATCCAATGACTTCTCTTGTGTCCCGATTTTATTTCAGACAGAGCCACGTTATAATCACGCATCTGAGCTTTCAGAAATCTGTCTAAACTATCCATTTACTATCCCCTCCTTGTGCTATCAAATTCCCTATCTATCTCTTTCCAATTATAGCACATATGAAAATTCTGACTTGGAAATTTACAATCTTTATTCCATGGGCGGTCAAAGATCATAATTCTTGCATCTTTAAGGTGTGTCAGATATTTGAATGCTGACGGTGAGTCTTCTACTACAAAGTCAAAGTGCATCTTATAATAATCTTCAAGCTCCAGACTAAAACTGCTGCCTTTTAAGAAGCTGTCTCTGCCATATTTATTCAGGCAGTATAGCTGTACCCTATCAAGATTATGGTTAATAAGCCATTCTTTTGAAGCTTCATACGCACTGTACGGACGCCCTGTTATAATACTTACATTATGTCCTTCATCTATCCACGAATTTATTATTGAAGAAGCATTAGTTGTTTCTTCATAAGTGATTAACACCTCCGGACGATGAGCCTCTATCATCATTTCATCAAACTCATCATCTGCAAGATTAAACGAATTCTGTAAATCAAAGAACTGTATATCTTCATAGGGAATGTCTTTGTCAAACATTCTCTTTACAAGTCCCGAAAAATATCTTGCAGTTTCGCACAGGCAATCATCAAAGTCTACATAAATATCCATTTTCTCACTCCGTCTTTAATTTTCAACACTGTTCTACACCCGCCCTGATATACCACTCATCTAATTTGACCTTTACATTGGTGTAATAATCCTGAGACCAGTCAAGCAATTTAACAGAGGCAGGCGGATAATCCGACAAAACTCCGCCCGTATCAAGATCAATCACCTGATAATCATCATCAATAAACACACCTTTTACATTATAGATATCCACAAGGTTCTCAAATGATTGTACTCCCCATAACCATTGCGCCGTTATCGGTCTATCTAATGCCCTTTTTAACCGGCAGGAATCTGTATTACCATTCAAAAAATACTTTTTCAAATCATAAAGAGTACAATCAATCCTGTCTCCGAAAACAGTACTTCTGGTCTGGTTAATACCACCCTGCTCACAAGGGAAATAAAACACCGGCATCTTTCTGTAACGCTTATAAACAGGAACTATATCATCAATACTCTTTTCCATTTGACAGATTCTCCAAACAGAAAGCAGTGCATCCGCCGTACAATCTACCCCATACATAGATTTTATAAATCTGCCATCCGGATCGAGATTTTTTCGTTTGTAATTCTCCCACAACAGATCTCTTAATGCTTTCTCTTCAGTATCATCTTTGTATTCATCATACCAATTTTGCAGTTTACTAACCGCTCTTTCATAAGCCTTTATGTAAGATGTCATTGCTCCCTCATTCATTTCCATAACAAATCACCATTCCATATCAACCCAAATCCCCTTATGGTCAGACAATGCCTTATCATAGTTCCATTCGTCCATCGTAATATCAGCATTTCCCACAAAACTATCGGATATTGCAATATGATCAACACATTCTGCTCTGTCCTTTGTCAGCAACCTTATATCACAATCAGAAAATGTATCCGCCACCTTATCCCTACCATACTTCGTGTAGTAATAATTGTCACAGAAACTTAGGTTATAATCTCCTATCACGCAAATATTCTCGCCATCGGCAGTAAATCTCCTGATATCCTCCATCTGTTTGGCAAGGTCGGTCTTAAAAGAAGCCTCCCTGTTTCCGAATATACCCATAATAGTTCCGTAAATCAGCAGGTTACCATGGTATGTTTCAAGCTCAACGCATATAGCAGTAAATGAATCGTATGTCTCATATCTCTCAACACACTTATATCTACTGAATATTGAAACCCGATTCTCTGTATCCCGATAATAATCAGGTCTGTAATCCTTTAGCAGAGGTGTTTCATAGCAATACGGATAATCAGGACTTAATCTGTTATCCGTCTCCGTCAAAACAAGAATATCAGCACCACACTTATCAATTTCCTGCCGCATAAGGGCAATATCCTTATAATGCTTTAACCTCTCTACATTCCATGTTGCTATCTTCATAAACTGTCACCCCAAAATATTATCTATCCTCCCTACAAATATGAAACTATTGGAGCTTCTCAACATTTTCTATATAAATTGAAACTTCACCGCATTTAGGACAAATAGCAACTTTTGGGTTTCCAATTCTTCCCTTAAAGAGTGCATTTTCAGCAGTAGACATTACAAT
>JAFVAA010000337.1 GCA_017476305.1 Lachnospiraceae bacterium | reverse complement strand
CACATACTTAAAAGACATCGCACCCTTATCCACGCTTTCCGTCGTTCCGATAAAAAGATAACCTCCATTTGCCATATGCTTATAGATACGGTCTAAAAGTCTTCTTTTCCTCTCTTCATCAAAGTAAATCATCACATTTCGTAAAAAAACCACGTGAAATAATCCTTTAAACGTGATATCATCCATCAGGTTGAACTGCCGGAATACTATTTTCTTTCGAAGCCCCGGCACCGCCTGATACTGCTCCGGACTGATCGCCTTAAAATACCTTCGCTTCCATACATCCGGCACCGGCTGCAGCTGCTCCTTTAAATAGATTCCTGATTTCGCTTTCTGTAAAACCCTGGTAGAAATATCCGTAGCCAGAATCTGTGTATCCCATCCGGGATCCATGGAAAAAAAGTCCTGTAAGACCATTTCGATCATATAAGGCTCTTCTCCTGTCGAAGAAGCTGCCGACCAGATCCTCACATCCTTTCCCCTGTTCATCTCCTTATTTCTAATCCAGGGTAAAATCACATTCTTTAAATACTCCAAATGTTCAAATTCACGCATGAAATACGTATGGTTCGTCGTAAGTACATTGATCAGAATTCTCGCTTCTTCCCCATTTGGATTTTTTTCCACTTTGGCAAGATACTCATGATAGCTCTGATACCCCTCCCGCAGCAGGAAATTTTCCAAACGGCCGGTAATCAGCACCCTCTTCGCACTCAGATCGATTCCGTATCGTCCCTGAATATACTTTACGATACGTTCGAATTCACTGTCTGATAACTCCACTTTCTTTTCCTCCTTCTCTATTGCCTTTTCTTCGGGTGTATCGTTACTATTCGCAGTGTCCTTATCCCATTTCAACCACCATGAAATTTTTCCTTCCATCCTCTTCCAGTGTAATGACTAAATACGTCGGTTTTCTGCCCTGCTGCCTTGGCTGGGATATACTTCCCGGATTTAAGACCGTGACCCCGCGCTCCGATGCTACCACCGGAATATGGGTATGCCCATACATCACAATAGAAGCTCCATTCGCTTTTGCCGTATCCACCAGCATTTCCGGAGAATAGTTGCAGCTATATTTATGACCGTGCGTAATCATTGCCTTTTCCTCTCCGATCTGCACGAAATCCACAAACGGCAGATCGGAGGAATAATCACAGTTCCCGCGAACCGCCTTTACCGGGCAGTCCACAAACCCCTCCAGTTCTTCCAGGGTTCCCTGGGAATCCCCCAGATGAATCATCATCTCTAACTCTCTCCCATTTTCACCAAAATGAGAAAGTGCCTGTAGTAAATTTCCATTATATCCATGTGAATCACTCACGACCAGAATTTTTTTACTCATATATCCCACCTCAGAAAAGCTTTTGTTTTCCAGAACTCATTAGAGAATCCCCCGCTTTTTCAGCTTATCATACATTTCCGTAAGTGCCCTCCCCCGATGGCTGACCTTATTCTTCTCCTCCGGCGAAAGCTCTGCTGTCGTACACCCAAACTCCGGCACATAAAAGATTGGATCATAGCCTAATCCATTCTCTCCCTTTTCCTCATAGCCGATCCTTCCTTCAATCACGCCTTTCGTCGTAATCACCTGTCCGTCCGGGAACACGCAAGCCATCGCACAGACAAATCTGGCCGTCCTTTTTTCGTCCTCCACACCCTCTAACTGCTTTATGATATGATTATTTTTTACCTTGTATGAAGTATCCTCCCCTAAATATCTTGCAGAGTAGATCCCCGGTGCCTTATCCAGATAATCCACCTCCAGACCGGAGTCATCCGCAAGCACCATCTGCCCGGTCAGTTCAGAAATTTTTTTCGCTTTGATGACCGCATTTTCCTCAAAAGTCGTTCCATCCTCTATGATTTCAACATCCTGCAGATTTTCATCCTTTAAGGAAGAAAAAATAATATTTTCCCCTCCTAAAATCTGTCTGATCTCCTTCATTTTTCCTTCATTTCCTGTAGCTACAATAATCTTATCCTTCATCTTTTTCTCCGCTTCTGTCTATTTTTTCAATGCTTTCTGTATCCCCAGGTAAAGTCCCTTTACAATGAGCTCCTGCCCCTTTTCCGACCTCATAAAATTCATGTCCGAAATATTTGTCATATACCCCACCTCTACGATTGTAGCAGGCACCCTGGAATTCTTGAGAATATACAAGCCCTCTCTGTCAATAATCCCCCGTTTTTCCAGTGAAGTGGTCCCGGAAAGCTCCTCTAACATAATACGAGCCAGTGCTTTACTCGTCAGATGCCCGTATTTCAACGGAACATTTGAATATAAAGCTTCAATCCCTCCGATATGATGCTCCCACGCCTCCGCAGCATTGCATTGGATACTGACAAACAAATCTGCCTGAAGCCTGTTCGCCAGCCCTACCCTGGCTGCCTTCGACAAATCCATATCCACCATCCTGGTACAGTAAACCTTGACCTTTTTCCCGGTAAACATCGCACGCAGTTTTTTTACGACGGAAAGGGCATATGTCTTCTCGTCATCTTTTTTATCTGCCGACATCGTTCCCTCATCCATCCCGCCATGACCGGCGTCCAAAACCAGGATGCGGTCATAGACATCCCTGGGATTCTTCAGCGCAATATAATAAAAATCCTCTGTCTCGTAAAAAACCGGCTCTAAAATCTTTTCAAAGGTAAATATGATCTGAAGCTTTTCTCCCTTTTTCTGTTTTGTCTTCTTTAACTCCATCTTTTTTAAAGGTTCTTCCGGCTTCAGTTTCCCGGTATATTCCTTTTTTCCAAAGGTGCGCACCACAGAGGAGGTATCATATTTCATTTCGAAATCACCTGCAAAATTCAAAATAATACGGGAAGACATATAATCCTCCTGCAGATAAGCCTCTGCTGCTTCTACATAATACTGCTTCGGAAGCTTAATATAATCTCTTTCCCTGTTTTCAATCGCCGTCCATACAGCTTCCTTGGCTTCCTTCCTATCCTGTTCCGGAAGCTCAAATACAACGGTCTCCGTCTCCTCTCCCCCGATATTCCCTGTCTCAGTCCCTGTTTCTGCCACACTTTCCCTCTGCTCCGCGTGAACGCTCTGCTCCGTACTGCTTTTCGCCTTTCTGGTAAATGGAATACAGCTCAAAAGAACCAGACAAAATATCGAAATGCTTCCTAAGACCAGGAAACGCCATTCCTTTCTCTCCATTTTACTCCCCTTTGCTTTCTATCGCAAGTTTTTCTATCGGTATTTACCATTCCCAATTTCGCAGGATATTACTATCCACTGTCCGTTCTCTACATGAATGCAGGATTTAAACCATAATAGATTTAGTATATAATAACTTACGAGTTTATGCAAGTAAATAAAGGATTGAAAGACAAGTATTTTTCATATATAATCATATATAAATCCAAAAAAGGAATCCTGTTTACAATATATTTGCTGCCATTTACGGGCTGACTGTCCGCAAATGATGGCACATATTCTCACATATGGAGGTTTTT
>JAFVAA010000336.1 GCA_017476305.1 Lachnospiraceae bacterium | reverse complement strand
GAACATTATTCAGTGTCACCTGCACGATCAGATTCGATGTCTGAAAAATCAGGGAATTAAATCCCAGACCACAGATGGTTTTAATCCCTGACCACGTTGGAAAAAAGTCAGTGAACCGAAAATGTACCGACCGGAACCTCGGAAAATAGAGCATCAAAATAACCGCCGAAACCACCTGGCTGATGACGGTCGCCCATGCCGCTCCCGCAATCCCCATACCAAAAGTAAAAATAAACAAAGGATCCAAAATCATATTTAACACCGCTCCTATGACGATGGCAGCCATCGAATACGCCGGGCTCCTGTCTGCCCGCACCAGTGGATTGGTTCCTGTAGAAAACAGAAAAAACGGAATTCCAAGGGAAGTGATACCCGCATAGGTTTTTGCATAAGAAAAAATCTGGTCTGTCGCACCAAATGCCCTTAAAAGCGGCGATAAAAAAATACGAACCAGAATACAGATCACAATTCCACTGATCACTAAAACCCCTGCGGCAGTACCTGAAATTTTTTTCGCTTTTTCTTCATTTTTCCGCCCCAGCTCCAGATTGAAACCGGAAGCGGAGCCAAGCCCCACCATCAGCCCGATTGCCATGCAGATGGTCGTCAAAGGAAATGCCACAGATGTAGCGGCGTTTCCCAGATATCCGACTCCCTGGCCGATAAAAATCTGATCGACTATGTTATAAAGTGCATTCACCACATTGGCTATAATCGCCGGTATCGCCAGGGAAAATAAAAGCTTTCCCACCGGTCTGGTTCCTAAAGGATTTTCTTCTTTTCTGTTTGTTACTTCTGACATTTGTTTTCCTTTCTTTCTCTAATTCTGGTTCCACTTCGTCCCCTGCATCACACCCTCTAAAATCTGTCTGGACAGCAGCATATAGACGATAATCACAGGAAAAACGGAAATACAGATCATCATGTAAGTTTTTCCCATATCCTTTTTGATAAAATCGGCGTTTCTCATCATGGCAATCATGACCGGAAGCGTCAGCTTTCTCCGGCTGCTCATCACCAGAGCAGGGATGAAATAATTATTCCAGGATGCCACAAAGGAGAAAATAATCTGTACGGACATCGCAGGACGCATCAAAGGCAGTACGATTCTGCTGAAAATTCGAAATTCCCCGGCACCATCCATTCTCGCCGACTCAATATAGGATTTCGGCAGAACCGATTTCATATAGCTGTATAAAAAGAACACGACCGCCGGTGAAGCGAGCGATGGCAGAATCAGTGCCAAAAGATTGTCCTCCAGTCCCATTCCGGAAATATTTCTTAAAAATCCCAGGGTACAGACCTGCATCGGCATGACCAAAAACAGCATCACCAGTACGAAAAACAGCTTTCTAAAACGAAAATGATACATATAAAGACCATATGCCGCAAAAATCGCCGAATACACAGCGACAAAAGCACTCCCACCGGCTACGATCATACTGTTCAAAATTCCATAGAGCAGAGGAATATCCCCCGCATTTAACACACTTCTCAGATTTTTCAGTGCATGTGTTCCCGGAAACATGGAAAAATCCTTTAAAAGCTCCGTCTTATTTTTTGTCGCATTGATCAAAAGGATAAAGAAAAAGACCAGGCTCAAAATCGCGAAAAGAATCAACGTAAAATGTACGATACAGCTTCGTATGAATCTCTTCAAGGATCTTCGTTTGCTGATAAGAACCACCTCCCCTTCCATTTTCTGTATTATTCTTCTTTTTGGTTTAAGATCCGGTAAATGAAAAAACTTAAGATCCCGCAGACCAAAAACAGATACACGGATAAAGCTCCGGCAAGTCCGTAATTATTTCCTAAAAGATGCCTGTTCAAATACATGATCAAAGTCATAGTCGAACGATTCGGAGAACCCTGTCCATCCGTCAGAATCTGCGGCAGGTCGAACATCTGGATTCCCGATACCAGACTCGTGATGATAATATACGAAATCACAGGACTCAGAGCCGGAACTACTACTTTAAAAAAAGCCTTCCTGTGCGAACAGCCATCGATTCTGGCAGCCTCATAGGTATCCGCATCCAGTCCCATAATCGTCGCAATCAGCAAAATCACAGAATTACCAAGATTGATCAAAAACAGCAAAAAACAGAGCAGGATTCT
>JAFVAA010000335.1 GCA_017476305.1 Lachnospiraceae bacterium | reverse complement strand
CGACACAGGATGGCCGGTATCTGTTTGCAGGACTTTTCGGAGGCGCTGTGGCCGCAGTAGGTGCATACCATTTTTTTACGCGTGTGCAGACTCGTGTGACGGCATGGCGCGATCCCTGGGGGACGATCAATGGAGCGGGGTATCAGGTGGCGCGATCCCTTTTTGCCATAGGGACCGGAGGATGGTTCGGTATGGGGCTTGGAGAGGGGATTCCGGCGAAGATACCGATTGCAGAGAGTGACTTTATCTTTTCGGTCATTAGTGAAGAGCTTGGTGCCTTTTTTGCCATTTGTCTGATTTTGGTGGAGGTAAGCTGCTTTGTGATGTTTGTCAATATTGCATTAAAGATGAAGCGCAGATTTTATAAGCTTGTGGCAGTAGGGCTTGCCGTAGAATATATTTTCCAGGTGTTTTTGACAATTGGAGGAGTGACGAAGTTTATCCCGTCTACGGGCGTGACGCTTCCTCTGGTGAGCTATGGAGGAAGTTCGGTGATCAGTACCATTGTTCTATTTTGCATCATTCAGGGGATGTATGTGTTAAATGAGGAGGAAGGAGATTTTTCACATGAAGGAGAGAGAGGGAAACAGGAAAATGGCAGGAAACGGCAGACAGCAGAAAGCCGGGGCAGAGAGAGGCCGAAGAAGGTTGTTCGAAATACAAAGGGCAGGAGAAGGGGATGACTACGAAAAAAGGAATCAGGGCGAAAGAAGGCAGGAAAAGGAAGCAAAGACAGGAAATGTACAGATCATGCTTTTGACCTATGTAGTAGTAGGTGTCTTTTTGTGCCTGATCGGGTATTTTTCCTGGTTTATGGTGGCAAAGAGCGAAAAGGTGATCAATCATCCGAGCAATACGCTTCACGAGGCACTTGCAAAAAAGATCAGAAAGGGAAAGATCTTATCCTCTGACCATAAGGTGCTTGCGAAAACAAAGACGGACAGCGGGGGGCAGGATACGAGGGAGTATCCGTATGGAAAGATGTTCTGTCATGTGGTAGGGCGGAACAGCAATAGTATGACGGGGCTGGAGCGTGCGTTCTGCTATACGATGCTGCGCTCTCATATCAGTCCTGTTTCCCAGCTGGTCGATACCTTCCGGGGGGAGAAAAGTCCGGGAGACAATATTGTTACCACGCTTGATTATGGGCTGCAGCGGGCGGCATATGACGCTTTGGGAGAGCATAAAGGGGCAGTGGTCGCAATAGAACCGGCCACTGGAAAGATTTTAGCCATGGTTTCGAAGCCTGCCTATGATCCGAATACGGTTTCTGCAGATTGGGACAGCCTGGTAAATGAAGAGGATGAGGACTCGAAGTTAGTCAACCGGGCGACGCAGGGGCTGTATCCACCCGGTTCCACCTTTAAGATCATGACAGCGATGGAATACCTTTTGGAAAATCCGGGAAAATCAGATTCCTTTTCGTATTTATGTAAGGGATCGGATTCCTTTTCAGGAAATGTAATCAACTGCTATAACAAGGAGCAGCATGGAACACTGTCTTTAGAGTCGGCATTTGCAAAATCCTGCAACGGAGCCTTTGCGAAAATCGGGACAGAGCTCAACCTTACGAGGTTCAAGAAGCTGACGGAAAGGTTTTACTTTAATAAATCACTTTCTGTGGATTTCGAGTACAATAAATCCAGGTTTTCCCTGAATAAAAATTCGGATATGGGGGAAATCACGCAGACGGCGATCGGACAGGGGAAGACTCTGATCACGCCTCTGGAGAATGCTTTGATTGCCGCGACGATTGCAAATGGCGGGGTGATGATGACACCGTATCTGGTGGATCATGTGGAAAGTGATACGGGGGATGAGGTGAAGGCGTTCGAGCCGGAGGAGAAGGGCACGCCTGTAAAAAAAGAGGTGGCAGAAAAAATCGCAGAGTTGATGAAGGGTGTCGTAAAAAACGGTACGGGTTCTTCTCTTGGCACGCTTTCGTATGAAGTGGCGGGGAAGACCGGTTCCGCAGAGTTTGATTCGGAGGGGACTTCCCATGCGTGGTTCGTGGGGTATGCACCGGCAGACCAGCCGAAGATCGCTGTTAGTGTAGTAGCGGAGGGGGCAGGTACCGGAAGCCAGTATGCGGTACCGATTGCAAAAAGCATGTTTGAAGCATATCTGGGGCATTAGTATTACGAAAAAGCTGATTGAATTTGTATTTAGATATGCTATAATGAAAAAAGTATTTTTTAGAAATCGGTTTTTGAAAGGAATGGAAAGCATTGGATGAAAGAGAAGGAAGGAATCAGATAAAGACGGTCCTTGTGGTGTTTTTATGCATTGTAGTCAATTTTTTCGGCAGGAGCCTTGCGGAAGCTTTGCAGCTTCCGGTGTGGTCAGATGCCTTTGGAACGGTATTTGCATCTTATGTTCTGGGACCTGTCTGTGGTGCCATTGTGGGGGTTTCAGGAAATGTGATCTATGGTTTTTGGGATCCGGTCACACTTGCCTATGCAGTTACCAGCCTGTTTATAGCAGTCAGCGTGGGCATTGCTGCGAAAAGGAGATATTTCGAAACCTTTTTTCATGCAATGTCTGTGGCAGGGACGGTTACGATAGGAGCAGTGCTGATTTCTACGGTAATTGACCTGCTTCTTTTTGATGGAATGGTAGGAAACAGCTGGGGCGAGGGTGTCAAAAATTTTCTGACGGAGAGAAAGGTCCCGTATTTTTTAAGTGTTTTTATCGGACAGTTCTATCT
Organism: Lachnospiraceae bacterium; assembly: GCA_017476305.1. Taxonomy (GTDB): domain Bacteria; phylum Bacillota; class Clostridia; order Lachnospirales; family Lachnospiraceae; genus Butyribacter. The sequence goes on along the minus strand of JAFVAA010000335.1, from coordinate 1,041 downwards.
GGACTTTTTAGATAAGCTGGTAACGATTCTGGCGTTTTTTTTCCTGTTGAAGCTGTTTCGTTTTTATCGCAGAAGGAAGGAGAGCTCTTTAGACGCTTCGGAAAAGAAAAAGAGATTTACGACAGGGCTCTTTTTTCTGCTTCTTTTTGCCCAGGCAGGGATTGTCTGTGCAGGAACCTCTGTCTGTGCTAAGGAGGATGGGGCGTATCAGAGTACATCTTATATTCAGACGATTTATAATAGTGAAAACGGACTTCCATGCGGTCATGCGAATGCAATCGCGCAGACAAACGATGGAATCCTGTGGATTGGGAGCTATGCAGGGCTTTACCGCTATAATGGAACGGAATTTCGTTTTATGAACGAATATGAGGCTGTGAAAAATGTGAACTGTCTGTTTGCAGATGAGGAGGGCAGGCTGTGGATCGGGACAAATGATAGCGGTGTCGTTTCCGTGATCGGGGAAGAGGTGTCAAATGTCATTGACAGTGACAGTGGACTTCCTTCTGATTCGGTGCGCTGCATCACCCAGAGCAGTGACGGAGAATACTATATAGGAACCTCCGATGGCATGTCAGTGGTAAGCATCCGGATGGGAGCTTCCATAAAAGAGAACATTGCAGGGGTTGGTTTTGCCGTTTCGGCTGCTGCGGATCAGAGCGGAAATGTGGCAGTTATCAATGCAGACGGGGAGTTCTTTTTTATAAACAGCAGAAAGGTCCTGTATTCTTTTCTGCTGAAGGAGGGGGAGGAAAGCTTTTCCTCCTGTGCTTTTGATGAAGAACGGGGTATTTTTTATGCGGGAACCTCCGATGGGAATATCTATCGTTATCGCCTGGAGGAAAATGATTATAAAGAGGAAGGCAGCATCCGGTGCGCGGGGATTTCTAAGATCAACCGGATCTTTTGCAGAGCAGATGGCACGATCTGTGTCTGTGCCGACAATGGAGTCGGCTTCCTTCCGGATGGAAAGACCTTTGAAAAGCAGGAAACAGGAAACTTTAATTTTCAGATAGAGAATATGGAGGTGGATTATCAGGG
>JAFVAA010000334.1 GCA_017476305.1 Lachnospiraceae bacterium | reverse complement strand
ACGCTTCTGCTTTTTCCGGATCTGCTTTGGATTTATCCATGTCAAGCTCAAAAAGCATATTTAATCCATTGAAGTTTTCTTTTCTCGTAATTTCTCCGGTTTTTTCATCAAAGGAGTACTCCTCTGATCCCGGTGCACGTTCACATACACCCAGATAAACTCCTCTGTCTGCAAAAATCTCCATATTTCCCACTTCGAAAATATAGTATCTGACATTATCCCTGATGGTGCTTTCTGAACCGCCTCCCATCGTAAAGATATTGAAGGTCCACGGTGCGATTCCCTTGATAAATGGTGTGGCGACCACCTTATCATCATAGGTAATCTTTTCCCCGCCTTTTTTCTCCACAGCCAGAACATAGTAGGTCTTTTCCTTATCCACGTCCTCTTTCGTCTGCTCCGTCAGGTTTTTTCCACTGACCTCCCCCAGGTAGCTGACTCTGTAGGTATCATTTTCCTGCGTTTCCACATGTTCCGAAAGCCCCGAAAACTGATCTGCCAGCTTCGGCTGCTCCATCTCCTTTGCGACCTCACTTGGGTGCAGCAGATGCACTGCTGCGTATACGCTGCCACCGCCGACTAAGATACAGCCGGCTACGACAGCCGCTTTTAATAATCTTTTCATAGAATCCTCCTTTTTCCCCTTTCCTGTCTCTGTATCCTCCCGTTCCGCTCTTTTTATGATCGCTTCGTATGCTGTTTCCTTTTTCTCCGGGGAAAGTCTGATATCCTCGTAGATATCCTTTATCTGCCCCTTTAGCTTTTTATCCGGATCCATCATACCCATGCCTCCCTTCGTCCATCCTTTCATTAAAGCTCTTTTTTTAAAATCGCTTTTGCCTTCTGCAGATGGGTTCTGACCGTTGATTCCGGTTTCCCTAACATTTCAGAAATCTGTCTGCTGTTATACCCTTCATAGTAGTACAGATATACCACGGTCTTATATTTCGCCGGCAGCCCCATCAAAAGCTCGAAAAGCTCTATCCTTTTTTCGTCCTCTTTCCCGATGAGCTCTGCATAATCGGTGATATCCTGATGCTTTCGCCACCAGTGCTTTAAAAGATTTTTACATTCGTTTGATGCCGCCACGAGGAGCCATGCCTTTGCTTCCTCTTTTTCCTGTATGGATGGTCCCTGTTTATAAAGCTTAAAAAAGGTATCCTGCATCACATCCTCCGCATCCATTTCATTTTTCATGTAGGAAAAACAGAGCCTGTATACATTATCCGCATACAGATCATAAATTTCCCGAAACCAGGATTCCTTATCGGTACCAGATAAAGAACCGCTCTCATAAAAATGGTGCATGTCCGGACTGCTTTCCATTTCCCCCATATCACGTATGCTTTCCATACTCATACTACGGGCCTCCTTATGTTACAAATCGATTTGCCTTTTACTTTCTTTACTCCCCCTCACTATGGAAACAAACGAAAGGGGGATTTCGTCGAAATTTTTTATTTTATTACACAAAAAAAGCAGCCACGGATTTTTCCGTCACTGCTTCTTGCCTATTATAAAATCACAATATTCGCACAAGTAATATCATCGCTCAAATCGTAAACATTTCCCGTCTCTGTACCTACGACGAGGGGGCGGAGTGCTGTATTCGGGTTGTTCTTTACCACCCAGGCACGCTCCCCGTTGCTCAGCTCTACGACGGTATCCACCGGATACAGGATGACGCTCGCAAGGAATGCCTTCATCGCATCGATATCGAGCTCATCCGTCATCGACATGATCATCTCTACCGCTGTTCTCTGGCTGAATGCCTTTTTATACGGGCGTTCCGTCACGAGCGCATCGTAGACGTCTGCCACAGACATGATTTTCGCATATTTATGAATCTTATCTCCGGTCACTCCCATCGGATAGCCCTTCCCGTTCATCTTTTCATGGTGCTGCAGTACTCCGAACTTCACCGCCTCGGAAAACTCCTCCTTTTCCTGTAAGATACGGTAGCCTAAAAGAGCATGCGTCTTCATGACCTCGAACTCTTCCTCTGAAAGCCCGCCCGGTTTATTTAAAACCTCCAGCGGAATCTTTGATTTCCCCATATCATGCAAAAGTCCGGAAATCCCGATTTCGTAGATCTCATCCCTCGAATAGCCCATCTTTTTCGCAATGATCATCGACATGGTAGCCACATCTACACTGTGCTTAAAGGTATATTCGTCGCTGGCGCGCAGTGCGCTGATATCCACAGCCACCGCTTCATTATCCGTAATTGCCTTCATCAGGTCATTTGTAATATGATTCGACGCTTTCGAAAACTCCGGGGAAGCGGGATTGTTATAAAGATACTGTACACCTTCGGAAATGCGCTTTTTCACGCTTTCCGACAGCTTCACACGGGCGCGGTCATCCTCATGAAATTTGCTGATATTATTTTTCGCAATGGCAGAGGTCGGCTCTTCCTTTTGCTTCTCTTCCAGTGTGATTTCGCCCTCACTGATATAGATCCCTCCTAAATTCATCTCATTCAGGGATTTTATCATAAACTCATCTAAAATCGCATACTTTGCAATCAGTACCCGGTCCATCCGGTCCACGATCGCCTGATCCATACGCATCCCGGGCTTTAATTCCCTTGTCCTCACAAAATACCTTTTAAACATCCTGCACCTCTTTTATCCTGTCTGAAATCAATATGGTCTCTCTTTTTCACATGTTTTATATCTCTTTTGGCTTCTATACTGACAACCGGTAACATTCGCCTGATACATCATTATAACCGATTCTGTTTCAAAAGTACAGAGTTAGTTTTGGCTAATTCAGGATAAACGCATCAATTTTCCTTAGTTCCCCAGTACTATGGCTGGAAACTGATGCGTTTATCCTGCTGGCTAATTATATAGAAAAAGACAGCCGTAATTTTTTCATTGCTTTCAGATGTACTGGTTTTCACTGGAATTCTCTTCCTCTTGAAGCTCCTCCAGCTTATCCATTAGTGTGATCACAAGTTCCTGATGACCTTTACTTAGTCGTCCGAACCGCAAGCCGAATTCTACCGCTTTCGAGCCCTGTTTCTGTAGAAAAGGATAAAAAAGCACATTACTGTCAATTTTCAGAACCCGTATCAGCTTGAATAAAATCCGCAGGGACGGATATGCTTCATCCCTCTCAATCTGCCCGACAAAGCCCGCTGAAACCTCAATTAGTTCTGCAAGCTTCTCCTGCGTCAGATGCCTTTCCACTCTGCTGTTTCGAATAATATTTCCGATGTCTTCCATATTTTCTGCCATATTGCTCACTCCTTCGCAAACCGTATTTGAAGACCATAATCAACTGTCGAAAATACAGAAATCGCTTTAGGAACTGTGCATAATTAAATTTAGCATTTCTTCGCTTGAAACACTTACGCATATGGTGTTTCAAGCGAAGAAATGACTAAATTATTTATGCACAGTTCCTTAGATACTTTCGCCAGCAAGTCATGCGGACACAAACAATCGAATTCGCCTAGTACCATTTTTCAGTTTCGTTTCGGTATTATCAAATTATAGTCTCAATATAGATTATAAACAGAAGAGGTCAAACATTAAATAGTATGCTGGTATAAAATATAACCAGCACAGCTACTGTACGACACTGTTTTCCAAAGATTCAATCCATTTCAATCCAATTTTAAACAGACAACTATTTTGTTTGAATCAGTCCAAAACGGACAAATATAGGATAAATATAAGAAATTCCACGGATATCGCCCAGTGCCTTTGGTTTTTCTATTACTTCACCTTTTCTGCGAAGAGCTCCTTCAAATGCCAGCCGCACAGAACTCCAGGTCAAGGACTTGCTCTGTCTCCTGCGGCTTATCAGAATCTCTTTATTATAGGAACCATTTTTACCAACCTTTAACTGATATGTATAGAACAACCCTGAAAAAGTGGTAAACGGATAGTTCTGGAACTCTATCACTGCCTGCCAAAGCCTTTCCTCACTCGGTTCCCCCAGCAATTCCTCTATACACATCTTCCTCGCACGGTATTTACGAATACGCTCAGCATTCCGGCTGATTTCCTTCGCATTATAAACTGCTTTTGTATAGGGCAGATAGCCATTGATGGAAGACTTACCCAGTCCGGTCAATGCCTGTATCTCGCGGACAGTCATCCCCTCCCGGAATAATCTGCCAATCTCTGCAGACTTCTGATTTTCATACTCCCCTGCCGTGATCAAAAGCTTCCTTACCTTTAATTCCGATATTTCTAACTCCTGTGCTGTCAGCCTCATCTCTCCTGTCCGTCTATATACCTCTGCAGTAATCTTCATCAGCTCCTGCCAAAGCTGTTCAGCATTATAACATGGATCCTTTCTCTGCTTTTCCATAAGAGCATTCTCTCCTTTTTTATTCCAATCCAATTTATTGAACAAAATACACTCATCCTTTATGCCCGGAAATTTATTTCGTTTCCGGGTATAAAGGATCACTGAAGTATTCGAATATTCCTTGATTTTCCTGTTTACATTCCCGATGTCACACTTTCTCAATCCTGACCTTTTTATCAAAAAAAGCCATGCCATACCGGAACCTCTTCTCATATCCTTCGTACCTGAACCGGCTGTCATACTTCTTGTCTATGATCTGACCGGAGGCTTCCCTGAGCGCAGCCTCCATCTCCGATTCCTCCTTTACGTGCTTCAGCTCCAGGATCAGGCAGCGGT
>JAFVAA010000033.1 GCA_017476305.1 Lachnospiraceae bacterium | reverse complement strand
CAGAATGAAAGGGCTTCCGAGAGCCTGGCAGAGGCAAGTAAAAGGATTGATGCCGTGACGGGTGAGGGAATCGAAGCGATTGGACACCTGACGGATGTTTCGAAGGAGTCCGTGAGCGCTTTTGAGGAAATTTTTGCTCTGATGCAGAATATTGCAAAGAGCGCGGCAAGCATCGGAGAGGCTTCTTCTTTGATTACGGATATTGCTTCGCAGACGAACCTGCTGTCTTTAAATGCCAGTATCGAGGCGGCACGTGCCGGGGATGCAGGTCGCGGTTTTGCAGTCGTAGCGGAGGAAATCAGACAGCTTGCGGAGCAGTCTGCAAGCTCTGCAGAGACCATTCAGCACATGCTGGATGAGCTTTTGAAAGTCACCTCTTTGGCAGATAAGAAGGAGGAACTGGTGCAGCAGTGTGTAGATTCCCAGAATGAGAGCGTGAATACGACTCGTAATAAGTTTGATGATATCGTGAAGGCAATCAACAGTATCAATGATGAAATCAAGCGGATTACGAAAGTCAATCGTGATGTGACGGATGACTTTACCAAAATCAATGATCTGGTTTCCAGCCTGTCTGCTGCTTCGGAAGAAAATGCAGCCAGCAGCCAGGAAATTGCCGCCACGACGGAAAATGTACGTGTAGGCATTTCAGAGGTGAATACCAGCAGCCAGGAGGTAAACGAGGCAGCGGCCTCTTTGGTGGAGATCGTCGGGCAGTTCGAGCTATAGGATTTAAAAAGTATATTTTATGGGCAGGAGTGGAAATTCCTGTCCATTATTATTTTACAGAGGGGCAGGAAGCCGCTTCCGGTTTTAAAAAGCTATCTGGAGTTTTGGATGTCTGGCTGATATTTGGGCATACTATTTTTTTGTTGAGACAACTAACTTTTTCTTACATTAGTGATAAGTTTTCTCATCAATGTAAGTTAGTTAAGACTTCTTTTTTTATTCGTGGTATGATGCAGATGTAAGGAATGGTGTATCAATACCGGAATAATATTATCATTGGAAGCAGCTGCTGTTTCCATAAAAATTAAAAACAGAAATGGAGGAAGAAAATATGTTTGATTGTTTAAAGAAATTTAATTGGAAAAAGGGCGGTCTTTTTGCTGCAGGAGTAGCATTTGGAACGGCAGGGATCAAGATCCTCACAAGTGAGGATGCCAAGAAGGTGTACACACATTGTACCGCCGCTGTGCTCCGTGCGAAAAAGTGTGTGATGGATACCGTGACGAAGGCACAGGAAAATGCAGAGGATATTTATGAAGAGGCAAAGATCATAAACGAGGAACGAGAGGAAGAGGTTGTAGAGGATGAAATTTGAGATTAAGCATAGTATCAAAGGCAGGCTTCGTGTACATATCGTACAGGGGCATTCGATGACCTATGAGGAAGCAGATATGCTGCTTTATTATCTCCAAAATGAAAAATATGTAACGAAGGCGAAGGTTTACGACAGAACCGGTGATGTGGCAGTCTCCTATGTGGGGGACAGAGAGCATATCGTAGAACTTCTTAGAAGATTCCATTATGAGGATGCAGAGACGCCGGAGGAACTTTTTGACAATTCCGGTAGAGCGTTGAATCATCAGTTTCAGGAACGTCTGATTGGCAGGATTCTTTTCCACTATGCCAGAAAATGGTTCCTGCCTGCGCCTGCAGCTGCTCTTTATACAGGAGCCTGCTCCTTAAAGTATATCGCAAAGGGGCTTAAGTCTCTCTGGCACAGGAAGATGGAAGTATCGGTGTTAGATGCGACGGCGATAGGAGTTTCGATACTTCGTGGAGATTATTTGACGGCAAGCTCTGTCATGTTTCTTTTAGGAATCGGAGAGACCTTGGAAGACTGGACGCATAAACGTTCTGTGGATGATCTGGCAAGAACATTGTCCTTAAATGTGAGCAAGGTCTGGTTAAAGGCGAAGGATGGAGATGTGCTTGTTCCGGTGAATCAGATAAAGCCGGGAGACGAGGTCGTCATCCATATGGGAAATGTCATCCCGTTTGATGGGACGGTGACGGAAGGAGAGGCGATGGTGAATCAGGCTTCCCTGACCGGAGAATCTGTTCCTGTCCGAAGAACGGTGGGAAATACGGTCTATGCCGGAACGGTAGTGGAAGAAGGGGAATTGATGCTCCGTGTCGTGGAAACCAGTGGTTCGAGCCGTTTTGAAAAAATCGTGACGATGAT
>JAFVAA010000333.1 GCA_017476305.1 Lachnospiraceae bacterium | reverse complement strand
CTTCCCGTCACATAGAGCGTGGTGACATATTGTTTATGAAGTGCTGTGTTCGCTGCATTTAAAAAGGCATATGCCACCTTTTCCTCCCCCTGCTGCTCCAAGCCCTCCCAGTCTATCCCATCCGTAAGATCCCTCTGTGTCACACCGATGATATAGGGAATGACCTTTCTGTCAATATTGATCTGCAGATACATCAAACGGTTATGATCCAGCTCAAAAAGCCCCACATTGTTTACCCACAGCTCTTTTGGCTGGCTGATCGCATAGTACATATAGCTCTGCCTGTGATTCTGTACCACCAAAACACCCTGTGGCAAGTGCAGTTCTTCCCCGATCCTCCCGAAATACTCCATGAGCTTCTCCGTCTTCTCTGCCAGAGTCACCACGAGCTTCCGTATCTTATCCTTCGGATAATACTCACTAAGAATGCTGAGCACCTTTACCACGAACCGCTTTAATACCTGATAGCTTTCGACGGAATACTCTCCCACCGTAATGACCTCATCCCGCATGACGTCTGCCAGAAGATAACGCAAAAGGATCACATCCCCAGAATCCTCCTCTGCCTCATCTGCCCAGAACCACTCTCCTTTTTTGGTATCTACCGCCAGAGCCGTAGGAATCTCATATTTCCGTTCTCCATTCACCATTCTCCCGATGGAAACAGGCTCATAGCTGGTAAAATCAAAACAGCTCATCTGCGTAGTACGCTCTCCTATATCGATCCCTACGATCAGCTTTCTTTCTTCCTCCACGTACCTTTCGCCTCCTTTTCCCTATTCCAGTGGCTGAAATAATATCTGCACGCTTTCCTGCTGCTCCACGTACTCCTTCATCATCTCTGCCAGTGTCGTCTCTTCATTCATCTCCTGTGCGATCATCATCAGGTTCAGCATATGATATCTGCTGCTGGTCCGCTCCTTATCCATGGTCTCATCAAAGTTCACGCTCACGCTCTTTGTGATCACCTCGCCCTCCGGACGCACCTCTGAAATATAATACTGCAAAATCTCATCCTGAAACAGCACAAACTCCTTCACATGAATTCCCTGAAACACATCACGCATCGTTTCCGTTCGATATTCTCCCTTTTCATATCCGGAAGAAATCAGATAATGAATTCTCACTTCATAATCAGGATTGGCGATATACTCCACATAGTATTCATCCAAAATGTGGATTGGAAGCGTTAGTTTTCCATAGAAGTCTCTAAAAAATGGAAATATAATCTTCTTTTCATACAGCTTGTTCAGATGGTAATCTGCAAAAGCGATCTCCTCCTCCGAAGGTCCCGGTTTCTGGCTTAAAAATTTTAATACAGCAATCAGGCAAAAAAGATTTTCCTGCACCTGAACCTCTTTGTAAAAGTAGTCAAACATTCTGCTCGGAAGAATCCAGCCATGGATCAGATATTTATAGGCGATAAATTTCATAAAAGCTAAAATCAAATACTTGTCCTTGCCAATCTCGTAATACTGATAAAACACCTCATAGACATCCGATGTCATCTCCTCCGTAAAGATGACCTGTCCTAAGATCCTCTCAGCAAAATTATCCGTCTCTATCTGAAACCCATTTGCATACCGCCAGATTCCGGTCATTTCATTAATCCTTCCAGAGTAATATCTGCAAAGATACCGCATGATATTTTCATCGAAATTACCCGTTTCATAAATATGCCAGCCAAGCTTTACTAACTGCGTATTTTCTTCTGATGCAAATGCCTGAAAGGTTTCCGTAGATACCTTTAAAAGCCTCTTTCCATCTATTTTTTCATAGCCATACCTTTCAATACCCTCCATCGCCTTATCAAAAAAGCGGCGTACTGCACAGTATTCTATGAACTGCTGCCTTTCCGAAGGCGAAACCATGTCCCAGTTCAGGTGCTCTAAAATCGCGTCCAAAAGTTCTCCCTCGAAATTATCATAATAGAACCTTACCAAAGAGCTAAAGCTTTTCCGGTAATGATACCTGCTCAAATTCGGTATTTCCAAAACCTTTTTCTTAACCTCGACAATGTTTTCCCCCTGCCTGTTCATCCTTTCCGCCCTGTCGTAAAGATACAAAAGAAGGTGAGGATGTTCACAGTGGTATTCAAAGCATTTTTCCGCCAGGTGATCCAAATGCAGCAGCTTATTATCCGTATAGGCTATGGAAGCCGCATAGCGGTTATCCATACGATCCGCTAAAAAAATCTCATCCGTTTCCGTAAAGATCTGAACCACAGCACGTCCCTTGATGAACGGTACATACTCCTCTCCCTGCAGCTCCCTGTGTGTCACATAAACTCCTATGATATCCGGATTTTCACAGAGGATTTCATGGCTGAACATCACCACCGGAAGCTGTCCGGCAATCGTTTCATTTATAGATTCTTCCGATATAAACTCCTCATACAGGATTGCCAGATTTTCCGTGATCTTTCCTGCTGAAAGCTGTCTGAGGGTAAAATCCTGCATCATCTGCCGGTAAGAATCATAGGTTTCCTGCATCCGATGCTTGTTTCTCACGACATAGGCATAGAGCATCGCCTTTTTCGACACCGTCAGATGATTGTCATACATAAAGTATAAAAGTGTGTTGTCCTTTAACTCCATCTCCTGACTTTCATCAATCGAATACATATAATATTCATAGAGGTCCGTCAGCTTCAGATTGTGCTCGACTCCTAAATGGTACCAGTGAAAAGCCGCTGCACTGGTAATCTGTCCCTTCATCAAAAGCTTACAGATGGATGTTAAAATCTCCTCTTCCTCATACAGCTCATAAAATCCGCATAAATCCCTCACCACAAATTTAGAATAATACTTCATCCGCCCTGCCAAATAGCAAAACCGCATGGCAAGCTCTTTTTCTATGTATTTTTCCTTTGCCCCCCAGTGAATCGCCTCACAGATCCCAGGATTCAATTCGAAAAGATAATCCGGGTTTTCATTTAAAATACTGCATAATTCCATAAAAATGAGCGGACTATGGCAGCCTCTGCCTAATTGTCCTAAAATGGCATCATACTTTCTCTCATCAGTTTGATAATTTGGCGACAGATAGAGCAAAAACCATAGAAGCATAAAGTTCTCAGGCTCCTTTTTATAAAAAACCCCGATCTCCCTGACGCATTCCAAGACCACCTCGTCTTCATCTGCCCATAGCCCTTTTAAATACTGATATGCGCAGAAAAACGTACTGTTTTCTTTCCTAAGGCTTTCCTCCTTCGCCTCTAAAAGCGAAAGACCGCTCTTTACAGAAGCCTCCTTATGCTGCATGATTCCCAGATGGATCTTGAACAGCTGTGTAAACTCAGTAGCCCCGGAGTTTCCTTCCATCGCATAAATGATATTTCCTATCTCATTCAAATACACCTCGCTGCTGATATTTCCCATGCAAAAATCTAAATGTAGTCTGTTCAGCTTATATAGATGACGATGCTCCTTTCTCCTTCCCAAAATTTCATTATGACTTTCTCTTTCCTTCGTTGCTAAAATCGTAATCTCTATCTTTTGCCTGGCATCCGAAACCGTAATCCTCGCATAGTTTTTCCCGGGCGTCATCTGATCCGTATCCACCAAGAACTGCACCGGATACGTATTTCCCATGAAATTATCTGTCCATAGGAGCTTATGATTCGGCACGATAAACGCACTATCCGAAGTAATATGATACTCCCCATAGCCCCAATTATTCTTGGTCAGAACAAACTGATCCGAAAAGCTGTTTTTACAGTTATTGTATTGGAAAGAATTCTTATCGACAGATAACCCCACCGGCAGCTTTTTATGGATGGCAATCAAAAACTCCTCTAACGCCAGTCCCCGGCTGGTTCCCTTGGACAACCCCCTGTATAAAGCAATATTTTTATTATCCCGGTATAAAAAGACCTCCTCGAAATGTTCATTTCGAAATAGGGCTGCCGCTTCCTCCGGCTTTTCCTTCGCTAAATTCGTAAAATGGAACAAATCCTTGATTTTTCCGCCCGAAGCCTCGCAGGAAGGCACACCGACAAAAACGGTAAACGGTAAAAGCTTCGTTCCGCAATCTGTGATCAGGGTAATATTTCCTTTGATATTCACTCCCGGCCTCAATTCATTGGCATAGAAAACATATGCCACTTCATTTGTCACACCCTGAAAAAATTCCTCCGGGAATTCCATAAAATGACAATCCGAAATCGCCTCCCCCCGCATAAAACGGCTGGCATCATTCGTTACGGTAAACGTTCCACTGATATCCTCCCCTGCATTTACCTCAATGGAGAGTTCCTCTAAAGAAAGCACGATATTTGCCGTATCATATTCAAAAACTCCCTTGACCGCCTGATTAATCTTATCTCTCATAATTCCTCCTGCGTGATCCGTAACGTTTTTCTAACAAAACCCATATAGAAGACATTATACCACTACTTGCTATATGCTTTCAAGCAAAAAAAGAGGCTGCATATGCAGCCCCTTAAAACATCCTGTTTCCCTTTTATTCCGTGGTTACCGAGAAGACCGTGTATCCGACTCTTCCTTGCCCCTGATTGTTATTATAATTATATACCAGGAGGAAATATTCTGTCGTCGCCTGTTTCGTTCCCCTTGCAGCAGTAATCGTTATGGATTTCTTATCACTTGTTACCGCCGCAGTAATCTTTTTCTGTGCCGTCGTCGGGCTCTTTGTGATCTTCACCGTTCCTGCCGCCAGCTTCGTGGCATCATACCCGTCTGCGGAACCCATCGCATAGAGACTTGGTTTGTCTGTTACATTATAGGAACTCGAAGAAAGCTGTGTCGTTATCCCGATCGTTCCGGTCACCTTTGCAGAGGTCGGAGTGGAAATCTGAAAAGCATTTGTGGTATTTGCCGTGCCAGCCGGATTTCCCGGATCTGCCGGAGCCACACTGGCACCGGATGCCACCTTTAAATTTGAGGAAGCATTTAACGTAATCTGTCGAACCTTATTTACCGCTGTTATGGAAAATGTCGCCTTTTTCCCATTCTGGTCGCATTTGAACGTAACCGTTCCTGTCGTCTTTTTATTGTCGATCAAGCCCTTTGCAGTAATCGTAAACGCAAACGGATCCGTCGCGGAAGGACTGACCGTAAAGCAGTTCTCTGCCTTGCTGTTTACAGATGGCGTAAAGGTCACATCCTCCACTTTCTGCACCTGACTCTCACTATCCTTGTACCATGGATACAGATAGACCGTAGTCGCATCTCCAAGCTCCACATCTGCCTTGGTGTACTTCGTATCGCCGTATTCATCGGCTGCTGCCGCATAGGTATAGATTGTCGAAGGTGCCGGCTTTACCGTCACAGGACAGCTCGCCATCACACCCTTATCACCGGTATCCGCTACCACCAGATAGACCTCCCCCGGCGTTGACTTCGCCGTGACAGTAATCCTGCCATTTGATATCGAAGCAGAAGCAACCTTGGCAGCATCCTTATCCACGATCTTACCGCTCGTAATCTCCGGCTCCGCATCAAAGGAAATCCCGACGATGACCTTTCCTGTAGCTGACTGAAATTTTCCCTTCGAATTCTCCCAATATCTGTAGGATGCCAGGATATCCGTGTACAGAACAGCCGTCTTGTAATTCCTTTGTTCCGTACTCACACCACCTACATAGAGTTCCAGTCCGCCGGTAACAGCATCACCGTATTCATAATCCGTATAGAGGTGCTCGATTTCCTCACCATCTTTTTCCACTTCAAGATCTTCTCCTTTACTGTCTATCGTCCCCGCTTTTTTAAGCGCAGACAAAGCGACACGTAAAGCAGGACGAACTGCATAACCTGCAGAATTCACCTTTTGGTACAAAATCGAACCATCCTCTTTCACAAACCCTGCAACTGTACCAGCTTCATCCGAACGAAGCCACCAGCAGCCATTTTCTTCATATCCCTCAGCAGAAGATGTGATTGCATTCGCATACTCTGTTGCATATGCAGTATTCTTCGATGTTCTGGTCTCAGAAGCAGTCCCCGTTTCCTCAAAGCCATAAACAGCACTGCTAGCCTCCTCAGCAGATAAAAGGTAAATCTTATCCTCTGCCACTCCGCTCTGTTTAATACTTTCCTGCTCCTTTGCCGTAAATGCTTCCTCCATAAAAGTACTATTCAACCATGTTCTAATACTGGAATTTTCCCATGAAACACTTCCAGAAGCACTATACTTTTGTGAATCCAGATTCTGATCTGCCAAAAGAAGAGCCTCCGAGCCCTCTACAGACAGCACTCTCCACTTGATCGGTACTTTATCATCATGCAAATTTACTATGGTATCATTATTCGTATTTATCTGCCGATAGTTTCCAAAATAAACATAATCCCAAACAGCCACACCATTACTTAAATGCGGACCACTAACAGAGG
>JAFVAA010000332.1 GCA_017476305.1 Lachnospiraceae bacterium | reverse complement strand
CCTGCATGACAGAATGACTGTCATCATAGAAGTGGGAAGATCCATAATAATATTTATTCTGTGACTGAAAAAGAAGGGCAGGAAACAGGAACAACAGGAAAATCCCCATGACCGGATACCGGAACTTCATGCAGATTTCTGAAAGGGTATAGGCAGTCTGTACCAGAGGCTTATGACTTGTCCTTGTCATGATTTTCACTAAAGAAAGGATAATACATGGAAGGAGTTTAAATGCACACATTACGCTGATGACAACCCCTTTAGACAGCACGATTCCCATATCCATACCAATACGGTACCGCATAAAAACAAGTGCCACAAACCCTATAATTGTAGTTAGTGAACTGGAGACGACAGAAGCCCCTGAATGTGTCAATGCCAGAACCATGGCATTTTCAGAGTCCTCCCCCCTGTCCTTATATTCCCTGTACCTGTGCAGGATAAATATAAAATAATCCACGGATACACCCATCTGAAGCACACTTGCAGCGGTATTGGTAACAGAGGATATCGTTCCAAATATCAGATTCGTGCCTGCATTTATGACAACGGCAGCAAGGAGCGTTCCCACTAAGAGAAACGGCGTGACCCACGAATCCATGGTAGCCAGAAAAAGAAAGATGGCAAAAATGATGACAATACCAACCGTTTTGAATATTTCCGGTCCACTAGTTTTCTGTGAAGTCTTTCCCGTAACGAAAGAACCGGAAAAACTCACCTTCTTGTCCGTGAGTGCCCTAAGGTCATCAAGTAGATCTATCTTCTTTTCCGTATCAAGAGTCAGGGAATAGAGTGCATGACCATCCCTATAATATTCCGATACAGCTTCTTCCCCAAGAAATTCATAAGGCATGCCAAGAGGATTCTGATCCGAAATACCGGACACCTCTAAAACACCCTCCACTTTTTCTATTTTTTTCTGAAGCCTGTCTGCCTCAAACATGGTAATATCCGACACCATCATATTGGCATTTGGAATATTACCGGAGAACTCCTCTTTCATCTCTGATAAAGCAATCGTGGAGTCGGAATCTGATGGAAGATAATCTGCAAGATCGGAGTTTACTTTAACCTTTGTGGAAAGAAATGCACACAAAAGAATCAATCCCAAATAAAATATCAAGACAATCTTCTTATGTCTTATCAGTCCCGCAAAAAATCTCTGCAAATTTACACACCTCGTTTTCCTGACTGTTTTTAAGTAATTTGTAACTGTTCAGCTACCTAAACAGTTACGATTCGGAATCGCATGAAAATCGGCTTCGCCGATGGCGATTCCTCACACCTGAATCACTTTCGTACGCCCTATGCGGCAAGCGCTTCGGACTAGCTGAACAGTTACAGTAATTTCTATACTGGACAGCTGTATTCTATTGGTCTCATGCCCATACCGACCCGGCAAGCTGTACCAGAAGCGGTATCGTAATGATACAGAGTAGCGTAGAGACCGCCACAGTCTCCACCGCATAGGTATAATCTTTATCATGAAGCTGTGCATATACGGCAAGATTTGATCCCACCGGGCATGCGGCACAAATCAGCATTGCATACCGGATATTGCTGTTTATCCCCGGAACAGCCATAAGCAATATAATAGCAGACAGGGGAATCAGCATCAGCCTGACAGCCGATACGGCATATAATTTCTTTTTGACTGCCATTTCCCTGAAATTGCACTGTGCCAGATAAGCGTCCACCGTAAACATTTTCGTTTTTTCTGAGTCCGCGGTATCTTAGGAACCTCTGAATAAAAGGCCATGTATTCTGCTTTTACATGCAATATAAGGAATTTAGCAGAAT
>JAFVAA010000331.1 GCA_017476305.1 Lachnospiraceae bacterium | reverse complement strand
TCATGACGGTTCTGAATATTTTGACATTAATCTTCCTAAATTTAAAGCAGGTTATCCGAAATACCGGTATCTTGTATTCTGCGATAATGTTTTTTCAAGAATAAACTTTGACAAATGCTTCTGTAAAGCCGGATATATGCTAAGAGACGAGGATGACAGAGGAGAAATATATGAGCCAAAAACTGTCGAGTCGGCCTTTTTCGTAGACTGTGAGAGTACATTTGCATATCTGTTTGGAATTGATCTGCTAAAAAAAGAATTTATCTGGCTGAATCAGGCGAGAAACAGTAATGCACAGGTGGCAGGGAATACACCCCTTGCCTTTTTGCTAGATTATTTTCGTGTCACAGAGATTTTTAACGTGTATGATTTCTTTGAACTGATAGCAAAGGAAATGGTGGAGAATCCATTGGATGCGGAGATCATTGTGACGGATCATGAGACAGATTGTGCCGATGGTGCTGAAATTATAAGGGAGTATGATTTTGAAAGAATAAGGGCATTGATGGAGTGATAGGGAATGAAAAACCTAGGAGGAATGAAATGGATATTATAAAGGGAAATTATGCTGAAGCAGTTTTTTACACGGATGATATAGAAGAGTATGCTAAAGCACAGATCCAGCTTATTTGCGATAACGAGATTTCAAAGGACACGGATATAAGAGTGATGCCGGATGTTCATCCGGGAAAAGTTGGACCTATTGGGCTTACTATGACATTGGGAGAACGGGTGATTCCAAATCTGCTGGGCGTGGATATTGGATGCGGGATGCTTATGGCAAAGGTCAGAACAAAGGGGCTTGAATTTCAGAAACTGGATAAAGTGATTCGTGAAAATGTACCTTCCGGTTTTGCCATAAGGCAGAAACCGCACCCTATGGCAGAGGAGTTTGACTTGTGCCGCCTTAATTGTCACGGTCATATAAATGAGGAAAAGGCGAAACGGAGCTTAGGTACCCTGGGTGGTGGGAATCATTTTATTGAGATCGACAAAGGTGAGCAGGATACTTATGTGGTAATTCATACCGGTAGCCGTCACCTTGGGGTTGAGATTACGGAGAACTATATCAGGGAAGGACAGGAGCATTTAAAGGCTAAAGATTTGGATGTGCCTTATGAATTGACCTGGCTGGAGGGTGAATTAAAGGAAGTATATTTGCATGATGTGGCGGTTGCTCAGGAGTATGCGGCATTAAACCGCAGAATTATTCTACGGGAAATACTCAAAGGAATGAAGTGGAAGGAATCAGAATGCACAGAGTCTGTCCATAATTATATGGATGTCTTATCTGATGGGAGGAAAATACTCCGTAAAGGAGCTATTTCCGCCAGAGAAGGACAGCAGGTCATTATTCCTATCAATATGCGGGATGGCGTGATCATAGGCTTTGGAAAAGGCAATATGGATTGGAATGAGTCTGCACCGCATGGCTCCGGGAGGAAATATAAAAGAGAAGATGTAAAAAACAATTTTACAGTGTCTGCTTTCAAGGCTGAGATTAAAGGTATTTATAGTTCATGTATAGGAGCAGGTACTTTAGATGAGGCACCATTTGCCTATAGAGATATAAAAAGTATTTTGGATCATATTCGTGATACC
>JAFVAA010000330.1 GCA_017476305.1 Lachnospiraceae bacterium | reverse complement strand
TTATTTTCGATAAGAGACATGAAAGATTATCCGGTGTTGTATACGGCAATACTGGAGGATGTAGATATTTTTATTACAGGGGATAGGGATTTTGAAGATGTGGACGTGGAAAGACCGGAGATAATGACACCGGGGGAGTTTATGGATAATAGTAATATGTAGAAATGGATTGTGAGCATAATCTTGTTTCGGATATCGAACGTGGGAGTTGCACTATGGAATATCAAAGCGTTATAGGCAGAGGACATATCGAGTTGATACCTGAAAATGAAAAGTACGACGCACTTTGTATACTGATGAAACACTATCATATGGAAAATTTCCCGTTCAATAAAGATGTCATACCCCGAACAACGGTTTTCAAATTGATAGTGGAACATATGACAGGGAAAATAAGACTAAAAAGAAATGATAAGCGCTAAATTCTCGTTTGTCTAAATAACCATTACCACAATCAAAACTGAATAATTACACAGCGTCAGAGCGTATAGAAACCAGTCTATATGCTCTATTTTTTTGAAAAGGAGCAGATTTATGAGTAAAGACATTAAGACTGGACAAAGAGCCAGCCGACAGCAGACACCCACGAAAATAATCGTGGAAAGGCATTATGTAGGCACTGAAAAAATGGAAACGGTATTCAAGAGAATAGCCGAGGAACAGATAACAAAAAAAGTTAAGGAAATTGCTGAAAACAACAGTAATTAGTAGTGGAAACGGAAAAGGGAATATAGTATAATATGAGTTGAGGAAGTCCCTTTTCATCAAGGAGGACGAAATGAAAAGGGCAAAATTAAATAGCGACAAAATCACTGCTTTATATTGCAAGTGATGGGCTTGTAAAGTTTTTGTGAATCTGTTGACCGTGTTGCATGAGATGGGTATAATATGATTAAAATATTGCTACCACTAATCCGAGGAGGTGTCTGTATGAATATTCGTCCATCCGCAGCAATCAGACAGAATTACAACGAGATTGCCGAAATGTGCAGAAAGACCGCATATCCGTTTCATGGCACAGGCCAACAGGGACACAGCGGCAGCGAAAAAGAAAGAAATTATGACTGTCGTAAGGATTATGGTTGGTTCATAAAGTAACAATAAAATAACCAGAACAGGTTAGTCTCTGCCTATGGAATTATCATAGGACTGCTCCCAGAATTGCAATTCAAAAAAGAAAAGTTAAGCCTGAGTCTAACAGCCCAGGCATTTTTCTTTTATGGAAACAGGATGATTCCATTTCCAGCGTTGAGGATAAGGATGGTTTTATGAAAGATACCCGGGATGAGGCAATAAGGGAATGCCGGCTCGGAGAAGAAGGATGGAACGATCGTAGAGTGAGGGGTGAGATAGTATGCATTTTGTGGAAGCAAAATCTCTGCTGACCAGATGGAACGGCATGAATATATATCGGGGCTGCTCCCATGGATGCGTGTATTGTGATTCCAGGAGCGACTGCTATCAGTTTACGCATCCTTTTGAGGATATAGAGGTAAAGCAGAACGCTCCAGAGCTTTTGGAAAATATCCTGCGCAGCAAGAAAAAGAAGGTCATGATAAGTTCCGGCTCCATGTGTGATCCGTATCAGCCCTGTGAAAAGGAACTGGGGCTGACAAGAAGATGCCTGGAACTTTTGGATCAGTATGGGTTTGGTGCTACGGTCATTACAAAGTCCGATCTGGTGCTTCGGGATATGGATCTGTTTTGCAGCATCAATGAGAAGGCAAAAGCTGTGGTACAGATGTCACTCACGATCGCAGATGAAACTTTAAGTCAGCAGGTTGAACCAGGTGTCTGCAATACCAAAAGGCGGTATGAGGTACTGAAGGAGTTTCAGAAAAACGGAGTTCCTACTGTGGTATGGATGAGCCCGCTTTTACCGTTTATTACCAATACAAAAGAAAATGTAGAGACGATTCTCGGTTACTGCTTTGAAGTGGGAGTGAAGGGAATTGTCTGCTTTGATATCGGGATGACATTAAGATCTGGAGACCGGGAATATTATTATATGGCTCTGGACAGGCATTTTCCTGGACTATCTGCAAAGTACAGAGAAAAGTTCGGTAGCAGCTATGAAGTGGCCAGTGACAGAAACGATGAGCTGATGGAAATGTTTCATGCAGAGTGTGAGAAGCACGGTGTGCTGCATACGCCGGATGAGTGCTTCA
>JAFVAA010000032.1 GCA_017476305.1 Lachnospiraceae bacterium | reverse complement strand
CTCAATAACTGCAATATGATCCATAAAATTGTCTTTATCAGTTTCAGCATAAATTTACCTGCTGCCATCAATGCCATTCCCATCATCCTGTCCGCCTCCTTTTGCTTATCCCCACTTCATGGCACTTTCCACAATGCCGGGGTTATCCTGTATCCTGTCGTTTTCCGGTTCTTCTTCCGGCTCTCCTGCCTTGTCCGTCCTTCCCCTGCCCCCGCCCCCTGCGGAAGCCGGAGGCACTCCTGCCCCCACGCCTGCCATAATGGAAAGCAGTTCTTTCATGACCGACTGCCTGACCTCGCTTTCCACATCCCGGATCAGTTGCTCCCGCATTTCCTTTGCATACCGGTCCATTTCTGCCTTGTACTTGTCCAGAATGGCTGTTTCGTCCTGTCCCATCGAGTGCCTGCAGTAGAACCCCATCGCATCTATGATCTTCTGATTCCGGGAGAGCCTGTTTTCATCACAATAATCCGTAAATTCCTTGTAGATGTCCACATGTTCCTGGTTGATGAATGAAAAACGGACCGTGACCGTCTTATATAAATTCCCCTTTTCGCTCATATCTGCCTCCTATTGTGCTTTCCGCCTCTGCTCCTCTTTCAGCCGGATCTGTGCAAGAAGCTCAAACCCCTTTGCGTTCGCCCTTACATCTTCAATATAGCTGATCTTTCCGGCAGACAGATTTCCAAACCGTTTCATTACCGTGGCACCGCCCCCGACAAAAATGATCGGCGTAAGTGCCATATTGAACCCCTGCTCCCTGATACTGTGATAGATGCTCTCGCAGTATTCCCTTATCTGCTTTTCAATGATGTTCCGGTATTCCTCCGGAAGATCATCTGAACCGTTCATCATGACCTGCTGGATGTCGTATTCGTCCACTTCCTCATTTAGCTGTCTCACACATTCCTTGTTGATCTGACGGATACAGGTGATGATCCCATGCGGAAGTGTCACACAGGCAGATTCATCCGGCGAACTGTCATAGATCGGCATGATGTCCACCGTCCAGCTCCCTATATCCACGACAACAACCTTTCTTGCGAAAGTATGCAGACGATCGATCACTGCACCGTAGCACTGGGGATAGACGGAAACCTTTTCAATGAAGATGTGGTATTCCACCTGCTCAAACTTAAATCTCACATCCCTGTTCTGTCCAAGATAGCGGATAAAATCGTCTTTTTCATCCCCGAACCTCGTCAACGGCAAACCGGCAGATAACAGGATCCTTGCCGTAGTCATTCCCCTTTCCCGAAGCTCCATCGCAATCCCGGCAAGCGTCAGCAGATAAAATGTATCATCCGATACCTTGTTCTCCCTGACCTCCATCCGCTTTGTGCCGATCTTGTAATACTTCCCGCCATACTCCAGAACATTGTCATAAAGTGCCGGTTCTGTTGTAATCTCTCTTAGACCTGAGAGAAATGATGCGTGCCTCGTCTTACAGAAGTTCCAGCCGTGGTCAAATCCTATCGGTGTGATCTTTCTGATTTCTTCGATATTATTCATCTTTCTAAGCCTCCTTTTCATGCGTCATACGCTCCTTTCCTCTGCCGGGCAGATATAACGCCGCCCCGACAGACTTTCCTAACCTAATACAAGGTTTAACTCATTCAGTACATCTTTTGTCAGATACATGGTCCTCTCTGCCGGTGTATGTTCCCTGTCAGCCCACAGATAGATGCCGTCTGCATCCTGAGTATGCCCACGGAACACCCACCGGTCATAATCCATCTGCTCCATATCTTCCTTTAATTCATCAATCCCGCCTCTGTATGCAGCCACTATAACTTCCATTTCCATATAGTCATTTCTCTTTCCTGCCCTCATAGCCTGCTGCCATATCTCTTTTATCTGCTCCGAAAAAATCTCACTGTCCGAAAATCTCATGGTGTCATTGATATTCAGTTCAGTCTCATAGTGATTTACGACTTCTGAATCATCCCTCACAGTT
>JAFVAA010000329.1 GCA_017476305.1 Lachnospiraceae bacterium | reverse complement strand
TTGAACACCTCCAAGTTGTGCTATATTCATTATAGCACAACTTGGAGTAACGTGGAAGCAAAAAATGGAATTTTGACAAAAAAATTAAGCTATTTCTAGCTTTTTGAAGTGTTGTAAAAGATTAAACTGTCAAACATCCGGCTTTACCGCCAGCGCCGTTGGCATCTCTGCAGCACTTATCTTCGGTTATTTAGGTTCCCTTGTCTTTCAGCCGAAGATGAAATAGAAAAATGAAATTTTTTTGAAATTTTCTATGCAATTTCTATGGAAAATTTCGAAAAAATTTATAGAACTGTACAATTTTCACAAATTTCAAAATTTCTCTTGAAAAATTTGGAAATTTGCTATATTATCTATATGATGTATAAAATGTTTTTATGGATTAATGAATACTTTAGAAAATTTATAGCAAATTTTCTGTCTGTGGGATGCAGGGCAGAGAGCCTTCATTTTCATAGAAAAGGATTCATTTCATGTAAAGGAGAAAAGATATGGCAGCAAAAAAGAAAACAGCAGCAAAAACATCTGCAGCGAAGACAGCAACTACAGCTAAGGCAGCAGATACGGTGAAAGAAACTGCAGCAAAGGCAGCAGATACTGCAAAAGTAGATACTGCAAAGGCAGAAACCAAGAGTGCAGCAGCTGAGGAAAAGGCAGAGGCTCCGGAGACAAAGGCTACAGCAGAGAAGGCTGTTGCTAAGAAAGACACAAAGGCTCCGGCAAAGAAGACTGCTAAGAAGGCAGAGGCTGTACAGGAGGTTTATGTAGAGTGGGGCAATCAGCAGATTCAGACAGATGAAATCGTAAATCGCATCAGGGAGAAGTATGTTAGTGAAGGTCACTATGCAGCTTCCATTAAGTCTTTAAAGGTTTATCTGAACCTTGAGCAGAGAAAGGCTTACTATGTGATCAATGATAAGGCTGAAGACCAGTTCGTTGAGTTCTAATCCGATTATTAGAAAAAAAACAGGTGTCAAAAGAATCTTTACTTTGCATCCTTTTGGCGCTCTGTTTTTTTACGCTTTCTTTATATATACAGAGTTTTTTGGTATCGAAAAAAGAGCTGCTCCCTTTTAGGAACAGCTCTTTTCCTTTAGAAATTTCGAGGTTATTTATAACAGCTGACATTTTTTGGTCAGAGTTCGTCTGTTATCTGCCTATCTGTTAGACATTTCCTCTTCCTGACGCTTGATCATCTGACGAACCATCTCGCCGCCTACGGAACCTGTCTGTGCAGATGTTAAATCTCCATTGTATCCGTTCTTTAAAGGTACACCAAGCTCACTGGCTACCTCCATCTTAAATTTGTCCATAGCCTCTTTGGCCTGCGGAACCTCTGTTCTGTTAGAAGACTGGTTATTTGACATGATCTTCTCCTCCTTTTATTATATTTCTGCCCGGCTCCTTTTCTTTTACAGCTGACGTTTCCCGTTCCGCGTATAAAGAAAAGGAGCGGACATCGTTTTCCGGCTGATCTGACAACCGGAAAAAGGCGGTCAGATCCATGCCGAACAGATAAGTGAAAACTTATCTTGGTCTTAGTATGTTCTGAAATGAAGAAATTATGAGAAAAAGTTATTGGAAGATTTTGGAGAAGTGCTTGTATTTTTGTGAATTTGTGGTACAATAAAACTATTCATGACCTTTTTTTATACTTGAAGACGAAAGGAATTTCCTTTCCGGGTATAAAGGATGATTGCGGTAAAGAATGAAATGACAGTTGTGAATAGGAACGATTAAATTTAAGATGAATGGAGGGTTATTTTCAAATGAAGCATATTAAGACAGTAAATAAGGCGAACTTAAGTGTGACAGCAAAGAAGGGCGGATGCGGCAAGTGCCAGGCATCCTGTCAGTCTGCATGTAAAACTTCATGTACGGTAGGAAATCAGAAATGTGCAAATGAGGAAAATCGTTAATGGAATGAAGTGCCGGTTTTGCACCTGCATCTTAGAAAAGGTTGTTGTGAAATGCTCTCACAGGAGATTTTCATAGCAGCCTTTGTCTATATTTCATGCGTTTTTGTCTGGAGGATACAATGATACATAAATTTAAGGCAAAGGGAAGAAATGTGCTTTTAGATGTGAATAGCGGAGGAGTGCATCTGATTGATGATCTGACTTATGATCTTTTGGAAGAGATTTCGCCGGAGATTTTAAAGGAATGTCCGAAATGTCCGGGAGATGTGCTTGAAAAATTGTCTTCCCGATATCAAAAAGAGGAAATGGAAGAAGTATATGAGGAGCTTCTGTCTTTATATCATGACCATATCTTATTTAGTGAAGATGTCTACGGAGATTATAGCAATACGGCAGTGGAATCTCCGATCAAAGCACTGTGTCTGCATATTGCACATGATTGCAATCTGAGATGTAAATATTG
Source organism: Lachnospiraceae bacterium (assembly GCA_017476305.1). Taxonomy (GTDB): domain Bacteria; phylum Bacillota; class Clostridia; order Lachnospirales; family Lachnospiraceae; genus Butyribacter. The sequence continues at coordinate 1,706 of JAFVAA010000329.1, read as the reverse complement.
TTTTGCTTCTACGGGAGATTTCGGAACAGGGCGTAAACTGATGCCGTTTGAGACCGGAAAGGCGGCAATTGATTTTTTGCTTGCACATTCGACGAACCGGGAAAATCTGGAGGTGGATTTTTTCGGCGGAGAGCCTCTGATGAATTTTGAGGTAGTGAAGCAGATCGTGGCATATGCCAGAAGCAAAGAGGCAGAGTATGGAAAAAATTTCCGTTTTACGCTCACGACGAACGGAATGCTTCTGGATGATGATATCACAGATTATTTGAATAAAGAAATGTACAATGTGGTTCTTTCGATTGATGGAAGAAAAGAGGTCAATGACAGGATGCGTCCGAGGGTGGACGGCAGCGGGTGCTATGACCGGATTCTCCCAAAATATAAAAAGTTCGTGGAACGTCGTGGCGACAAGGAATACTACGTCAGAGGCACTTATACGAAGTATAATCTGGATTTTTCCGAGGATGTCATGCATCTTTATGAACAGGGCTTCGAAGAAATTTCCATGGAACCTGTGATTGAGGACCAGAAAAAGGGATATGCCATTACAGAGAAGGAACTGGAACGCATTTATGAGGAATATGACCGTTTGGCTGACCGGATCGGTGAGGTGAAAAAGAGCGGAAGACATATTGACTTTTTTCACTTTATGATTGATTTGGACCAGGGACCATGCGTGGTGAAAAGGCTGCGGGGCTGTGGCAGCGGAAATGAATATGTGGCGGTCACGCCGGATGGGGATATTTATCCGTGTCATCAATTCGTGGGGCATGAGGAATATAAAATGGGAAATTTAGAAGAGGGAACCTTTGATGAGACCATAAAGAAAGAGTTTGCGGGCTCGCATATTTATTCGAAGCCAAAGTGCAGGGACTGCTGGGCGAAGTTTTACTGCAGCGGCGGCTGCAATGCAAATAATTATATCTACAACGGAGATATCCATGATGCCTATGAGCTTTCCTGCAAAATTCAGAGAAAGCGTCTGGAATGTGCGATTTTGATGAAAATTGAAGAAAGTGAATAGGAAAAGCTGGTAAAACTGTGAGGGGAATGTTATGCTGACGATATTAAGCAGGATTTTTCTGCCGGGCGCAAAGGATTATCATGATCCGCAGGTTCGCAAGGTATACGGGATATTATGCAGTGCGATGGGGATTTTTTTGAATTTGGTTCTGTTTTCGATGAAACTGATTGCGGGGATCATGACTTCTTCTGTGGCAATCTCTGCAGATGCTTTTAACAATTTATCGGATGCGGGTTCTTCTGTCATCAGCTTTGTGGGAATACTGTGTGCCGGAAAGCCTTCGGATAAAGAGCATCCGTTTGGTCATGGGCGAATGGAATATATCGCAGGCTTTATCGTGTCCATGCTGATTCTTTTACTGGGAATTGAGCTTCTGGAGGATTCGGCAGATAAGGTGATTCATCCTGTGGAGATAGAAATAAATTCTATCGCTGTTGCTTTCCTGGTTCTGTCCGTTTTCATAAAAGTGTATATGATGTGCTATAATTACGGAATCGGGAAAAAAACAGATTCCTCTGTATTAAAGGCAACCGCCTATGATTCGTTTGGAGATGTGATTTCTACTACGGTCGTACTTATTTCCATTGGGATTTTGAAGTGGACAGGGAAAAATGCAGACGGATTTGCGGGAATTTTCGTCGCAGTGTTCGTAATATATACGGGAATACAGGCTGCCAGGGAA
>JAFVAA010000031.1 GCA_017476305.1 Lachnospiraceae bacterium | reverse complement strand
CGGAACGGCAGCTGACAGGATTTTTTCCAGAGTCGGTGTCTCCATGATAAGTGCTGCAATTGTGGAAATTACCGTAGCAGTGATGAACTGTATCATCGATATCCAGATAGGATTTCCAAACCGCACAAAACGATCGCAGCAAAGGATATGTCCGCTGAACAGAACCGCACAAATGCACATAAGCGTATCCTCATAAGCGAAATAAAATCCCTCTGTCATACATAGAAAATACATTCCTGTGATGCCAATAAAGACTGCCAGCCAAACAAGCCACGTATTTTTCTTTTTAAAAAGCAAAAAATTGATGATCGGGACGAACAGCATATACATTGCAGTAATAAAACCGGCTTTTCCCGCCGTCATATAAACTAATCCCATCTGCTGAAAAATACTCGCTGCAGCTAAAAATATTCCACAGCCAATTCCCCCGAATATTGTATTTTTTTTATATCTTTTCTCCTCCTCCGGATTTCGTAAGGAAACATTCTTCCGTTCCCCCGGTCCTAAAGCAGCTGCGACCAGGGCAATTGCCACTGCGGCCAAAGCCATTCTGGCAGCATTAAAGGTCATCGGCTCTATTTTTTCCATCCCTACACGCTGAGCTGCGAAAGCAGTTCCCCAGATGAGAGCAGCCAGTGTCAAAAGACAATTTCCAAGCATCTTTTTATTTTTCATAATTCCTCCATTCTTCTTAAGCATCTTCTTTTCCTATTCCCAATGCTGTCCACGCACACTGCACCGGGAACACCCTGTCATCCCCGCGCAAAATTGAATCTGCAATGCTCTGTTTTAGCAGATTTTATAACTTCTCACAATCCACTTTTGGAATCATGATTTCGATGACAAAAAAATCCGCTTCCTTTTCCTTTTCCGAAGCTATTACACACTCGCCCGCATATTTTTCTACCGTATCCATAATATTCATCAGTCCAAATCCATGTTCTTCCCTATCCTTTTTCGACGTAGAGATCCTATTATCCCGAATCTCTAACGGATGAGAAACCGGATTTTTCTCGCAGATAAAAAGGAAATGCTCATTCTGCCGGAAAGAAATTTTCAGATGTCTTTCCGGCTCTTCCAAATCCTTTACCGCCTCTATCGCATTATCTGCCATATTCCCCAAAAGCACACAAATGTCAAGCTCATCAAAAACTTCGCCAGGAAAAGAACCCTCCACCTGAAAACGGATATGTAGATCTTCTGCCCTCCTTTTCTTTTCGGATAAGATAGCATCCGCTATCTCATTTCCCGTATGGAGATCCCGGTCTGCACTTTTTATCTGACCGGATAGCTGCTCTAAATATCTCTGTAAATCCTCATAGCTCTTTTCTTCCAAAAGCTTCTCCATCACATAGACATGATTTTTCATATCATGTTTTATTTTTCTGATTCTCCGGTCAGACTCAAGCACTCCTTCCATGTGCTCCTTCTGTATCCTCCAATAATACCTGCTCATCGCATTTTCATTTCGTAAATAGATCGCCTCAGAAGCCTTTATCACAAAAAGGAAAAAACAAAGCAGCAATAAAAGCACCACAAAAAGCGAGAGCACGCGATGAAATAAATCTGATTCCTTTAAATTCAGGAAAAGCCTTACAGAAACAACCGGCTGATGCTCCAGATATTCCTCCGGATAAAGAAATACGAGAAGATTATCCGTCAGTAAAAGAAGCAAAAACACAGAAACCACTAGGGAAACCGGCATAGGAGCCTTTCTGCGTCTTGCGGAAAAAACAGAAAACAGAGCGATCACAAATAAAAGCAAAAAAAGTGCCAAAAGCTCTATCCATGCCTCAAACCATTTTCCTCCGTGCCATACCTCCTGAAAAAGCTTTTCCATAAAAAAGACCATACTAAGCGGTACCGAAAGCATTTCGAAAGAAACCAGTGTCACCAAAAATGCCTCTCCTTTTCTCCGGCGAATCTGCAAAAGGAAATACACAAATAAAAAAAGAGCCAGAAAGCCATTGATGGTTTTTTCTTCTGAAAGAGAAGCTCCGAACGCCCATGTATTTAAAATGGTACTAAAAAATGCATATCCGCAGATAAGAAAAAAGAACAGCTTTTTTCTGCTCTCCGATTTTTTCACAGGATATCCGAAAAAGCGGGTAACACAAAACCAGGGGGATAGTACGAAAACCGCCCCCTCTGTCAGATAATAGACCATTCGATATATGACTGCTGCCACCATAACCTTCTCCTGTCTCTTTTCTTCCCAACCGTAAACCTGCTTCCTTATTATACCGAATCCCTGGACAGCATACAAGAAAAATCTGCAAAAGTGCAGCCTGGCTGTTACAGTCCGCACGAATGTTTGAAATGTAAGACCTATCTCGCACTTTCTCTCACATATTGAAACAGCCTCTCTTTAAACTCCTTTGATAAAGACCTGCTGACCGGTACAGAGACATCTCCGGTCAGAATCACTTCCTTCCCTAAGCTTTTTTTCACATGCTTCAGATTTATCAGATACCCTCTGTGTACACGGAAAAAATCGCCGGAAACCTCTGAAAGCTCTTTTTCAAATACAGAAAGCTTTTTACGGATTCTGTATATTTGACCGGTCAGCACAATCTCTACGGAATTATTCTGTGCCTCCGCATAAATAATGTTTTTCACAGGCAATACCACATCCTCCCCTTCATACCGGATCAAAATCCGTTTTCCGGAGGATAAATACTTTTCTAAATCTGCGAGTGTTTTTTTCATCTTTTCCGGCTGAATAGGCTTTTCTAAGAAACGAAATGCAGATACCTCATATCCCTCCATTGCAAACTCTGTATGGCTGGTCAGAAAAATAATCGGTGTGTCGATGCCACACTCCCTGATTTTTTCTGCTGTCTTCATTCCATTCAGGTCGCTCATTTCAATATCCAAAAAAATCACATCCCACCTTTTCCCCCGCTCGACTGCAGAAAGAAGCAGGGAGCCATCCGGATATTCCTCACAGCTTGTCTCTAGAACACCAAAATAGGATACGATCATCGCTGCTGCCTCTTTTCGGAAAATCATCTCATCATCACAAATTGCTACTTTCATCCTGTATTCCTACAATCCTTCCATTTTCGATATTTACCACCCGGTTCCCACAGGCTGCACAGGACGGAGAATGTGTCACCTGCAGAATCGTAATCCCTTTTTCTCTGTTAATTCTTTGAAACAGGGACATGATTTCCGTTCCCGATACCGTATCCAGATTTCCTGTCGCTTCATCAGCGAGCAGCAGTTCCGGATTTCCAAGCACTGCCCTGGCTACTGCCACTCTTTGCTGCTGACCGCCGGAAAGCTCCGCAGGCATCGCCTTTCTCTTTTCCGTCAGTCCGGTTATGTGAAGGATTTCTTCCAAATCCCCGGAAAGCTCTAGCTTTTTCTTTCCCCTTACCATAAGAGGCAAAAGAATATTATCCTCTACATTTAAATTCTGTACCAAATTATAGAACTGAAAGACAAAGCCAATCTTATCCAGCCGAAGTCTGGAGAGCTTTTTTTCTTTCATTTTTGAAATTTCTTCGCCGGCAATGAAAATCGATCCTTCAAAATCTCTGTCCAACCCACCAATCAGGTATAAAAGCGTCGATTTTCCACTTCCGGAGGCTCCATAAGAGAGACAAACTCTCCCCTCTCCACAGAAAAAGCGGCACCATTTAACACCTGATTTTTATTCTCATTTTTTCCAAAATATTTGCTCACATTTTTTACTTCAATCATCTTCTCCATCCTGATTTCCTCCTCTTTTTATTTTACAGACCATCTTCATTTTTTTCAAGCCCTCTGCATCCGTCTTTTCTCCTTTTTCCATATCATAATACAATAGAAAACCTATTCATACTTTAATTGAATTGCAACATTCATCTTCCTTAATGACCGGATTGGAAACAGGGAAACCAGTGTAAAAATCAGCCACAAAAGAAGGAGAAAAAGCACATACGCTTTCACATCATAATGAACCAGAAAATTTCCCGTAAAAAGCGACATCAGCCTTTTGAACGGTAAAAAAGCGAGAAATGCCACAGGTAGTGAAATGAAAAGTGCGATTCCAGAAGAAATCATGCTCTCGAAAACAAACATCTTTGCCACCTCACCACGCTCCATAGCCGTCGAGACAAGCACGGCACATTCTCTTTTTCTCCCCTCAAATCCAATGAGCTGATTGCTGATCATCCCAATCACCGTCAGGCTGACACCAAGCAGGATTACTACGAAGAGCATCCCACGCATTCCCGCT
>JAFVAA010000328.1 GCA_017476305.1 Lachnospiraceae bacterium | reverse complement strand
ATTTATTCCATTCTGCTATTTATTTCCACGATTATTCTGTCTTCCGTCAAAATAATGATCCAGACCTCTTAAGAAATCATCCGGATGCTCCGGTTCCTGCTTTTGCACCTGGCGTACCTCCGGCTTTTTCACACTTGCCACACGCTCTGAAGTCCGCTTTTCTGCCTCATCCGCCAAACGTTCAAGCTCTGCCTCTTTTCTTTCCTGCTCCATCATCCGACGCGCACGCTCATTCGCACGTCTGGCATTTGCCTCCTCACGAAGCCTGATTTCTTCTGCAAGCTCTGCCCTGGACTTTCTCTTTCCTTCCTCGGTCCGTCTGCCCCTTCCGAATCTGGCCTCTCTTCTTCTGGCAGCCAAAGTACGCCTTTGGTACTCTCTCCAATCAAATACCTCTTCAATAGAAGCAATCGCTACCTCGATCATTTTATTATCCGGCTCTCTTGTCGTAAGCATCTGAAGCCACATTCCCGGTTTACAGAGAATCGCAACGATCTTACTGTCACTATTTCCCGCAAAGCGGATGAACTCATAGGAAATACCTGCAATCACCGGAATCAAAATAATACGTGAAATCAGTCTCAACCACAAATTATCAAAATGAATGAACATAAAGAGGAGAATACTTAGGAAAATGACAATCAGCAAAAAGCTCGTGCCGCATCTTCTGTGATGCTTTGACTGTCTGCGGACATTCTCCACCGTCAGCTCTAATCCGTTTTCTATACAATTAATCGATTTATGCTCTGCACCATGATACATAAATGTCCTGTGGATATCCCGCATAAAAGAAATCGCAATCACATACCCCACAAAGAGGACCACCCGGAAGCCTCCCTCGATTGCCGCAAGCATCGGATAGGAAGTGATCTGTTTACTTAACATCTGTGACAGAAAATACGGGAGCAGCATGAACATAAACACAGCAAACACAACAGACAGGACAATCGTAATCCCCATTTGCACTTTTTCCTTCATATCCCCGCCACTGCCTTTTTTCGCTTCCTCTTTTCTCTCCTCTTCTTCCTCGTAAAAGCTTGCCGAATACGTCAATGTACGCATCCCTAAAGACAAAGACTCACAAAACGCTACTATCCCCCGTATAATCGGAAGTCTGAAAAACACAGACCGCTCTCTTGCCGTTTTGCACTTTCCCCTCGTAACCGCTATCTCACCATCTGGCCGTCTGACTGCTACTGCGTAATTCGACTTATATCTCATCATCACGCCTTCTAAAACAGCCTGGCCTCCAATCCCTGATGACTTCATCCCTTACCTCATTTCTGCGCATGACCGCATTTTATTCCAAAGCTTTGCTTCGGATCTTTTGGACTATAGTTTCTAAGTTATACTCAACTTTTACAAATACATTTCCTATAGAATAACACAAATGGTCACAGATTCCAAGTAAATCTGTGACCATTTTTTCAATCAGAAGTTTCAAAGTTACACATGTGTGAACTAAAACGTTTCAAAACGGAGCTCCCAGCATACAGAAGCTTCGTATGAGCGAAAAACTCCTGATCCATCATATTCCGCTAATTCGCCTTCAAGCCATATCTGCGGTTGAACTTATCAATCGCACCACGAGCCTGAACATTTTTCTGCTGGCCTGTATAGAAGGAATGACATTTTGAACAGATTTCTACATGGATCTCTTCCTTTGTAGAGCCCGTTACAAACTCATTTCCACAGTTGCAGACAACCTTTGCTTCATAATAATCCGGATGAATTCCTTCTCTCATGATTAACCTCCATTCCGCTGTCTCTGAGAAAACAGCAAATAACATATACAACATATAGAACCTATGCTGCGCTCTATCTTTTTCGGACCATATCACCCTCTCGGATATATCCCATAAAAGACTACCTCGTTTTTACACAACTATTTAAATATAGCATAGTACGGTTCCGTTTGCAAGATTTTTTTTAAACTATTTTCACTTTTTTTACCAATTGTATGAATTCCTGATTATTTTTCGTTTTCCGGAACATATCAATGATATGTTCTACCGCCTCCTCACTCTTGGTACCGTTAAAAGCCTTCCGCATCAGGTATGTCGCCTCAATCTCCTCCTGCGTCATCAGAAGATCCTCTCTTCTCGTGCTGGACTTCGGCAGATCAATTGCCGGAAAGACGCGCTTTTCAGAAAGTTTCCGGTCAAGTACCAGCTCCATATTACCGGTTCCCTTGAATTCCTCAAAAACGACATCATCCATTTTACTTCCGGTATCTACCAGTGCCGTGGCTAAAATGGTCAGACTTCCTCCCTCCCGCATATTTCTCGCAGCACCAAAAAACCTTTTTGGCATATGGAGCGCCGCCGGATCCAATCCTCCGGATAAGGTCCTTCCACTCGGGCTCACAGTAAGGTTATAGGCTCTTGCAAGCCTCGTGATGCTGTCTAAAAGAATCATTACATCCTCTCCATGCTCCACCAGACGCTTTGCCCGCTCGATCACCATTTCCGATACCCGCTTGTGATTTTCCGGAAGCTCATCAAAGGTAGAATAGATCACCTCCACATTATGTCCCATGATGGATTCTTTAATATCCGTTACCTCCTCCGGTCTTTCATCGATCAGGAGTACGATCAGATGCATTTTGGGATGATTCGTCTTTACCGCCTTTGCTACCTGTTTTAAGAGGGTTGTTTTTCCTGTTTTGGGCTGTGACACGATCATTCCGCGCTGTCCCTTTCCAATCGGTGCAACGAGATCCATCATACGCATGGAGACACTGCTTCCCGGTGTTTCCAGACGAATCCTCTCATCCGGGAAAATCGGAGTCAGTCGTTCGAATTTCGGTCTTTTCACAGCCTCCGACAGAGGTACTCCATTTACTGTAGTAATATAAAGCAGCGCTGCGAACTTCTCGTTTTGGTTCCTGATACGGATATGTCCTTCTAAAATATCTCCCGTCCGAAGCTGATATTTTCGGATCATTGCCGGAGAAACATAGACATCCTCATCTCCCGGCAAATAATTATCACAGCGAATGAAGCCATATCCCTCCGACATCACCTCCAAAATCCCCCTTCGAGTCTCCCCGCTGTCAAGCTGCTGGATTTCTGTCGGAGTATACGAAAAGCTCTTTTCCATGCGCTTCCCCGGATATTCCCTCTCTCTTCCCGCAAACTCCCTTTTCACTCCGCTGTCACGATTATCCCTGACTTCCCTGACCTCTCTGTGCTGTTTATCACCATATTTCATCATTGCCTTTTTATTATAGGCCTCTCTTTTATCCCTGTCACTTTCCTCCGTGCTTTTCTCCGGACGTTCCTCCTGTTCCTTCCACAAGCTTCTGTTTTCCCCGGAAACCATCTTTTCCTGGCTTTCTGAAGCTGCGGCATCCGTTTCCTCTGCCCTGCGGGATTTCCCACGCTTTCCCGCAGATCTTTCCTCCTCCGTCTTCTTCTCTCTATCCTTACTGCTCTTTGTCTCTGCCTGCTCCGCCCCGTCCCGACTCTGATTTTCTGCAGCTTCCTTTACAAGCTTCAAAAGTTCGGTTTTCCGAAAGGTAGTAACATTTTTTAATCCCAACTTTCTTCCCGCCACACGCAGTTCGACCAATGATAATTCATCATAATTTTCCATAAAATAACCTCCGATTTTGTATTTCCAACTTCCTAATCTCATCCCTCATTCATTTTTGTCTAATCCCATTGAAAGCTCAGCAGAAACGCTGTGAAAAACCTCTAAACCTGTTAAAATGAATATGTTCAAGAATTTAACAAATATAAGTATAACCAAATTTGAAGAAATTGTAAAGAGATTTTTTCTTTTCTATTTGTTTTTCTTATTAAATTATGCTAATATTATACTCAAATATCAATCAGGAAGGAAAACAAAAAACGGAGGCACATATGAACAATAGCGAAAAAGCTTTGGCTTTACATAAAAAATGGAATGGAAAAATAAGCACCACGCCAAAAGCTCCTGTAAACAGCAGGGAGGCTCTGGCAATCGCTTATACACCGGGGGTCGCTGAACCCTGCAAGGTAATTGCCCAAAAAAAGGAAGAAGTGTATCACTATACCATAAAGGCAAATACCGTAGCTGTCATTTCCGATGGAAGTGCTGTTTTGGGCTTAGGAAATATCGGACCGGAGGCAGCCATGCCCGTCATGGAGGGAAAGGCGGTCCTTTTCAAAGAATTCGGCGGTGTCAATGCATTTCCGATCTGTTTGGATACACAGGATACGGAAGAAATCATTAAAACCGTCATCAACATCGCACCAGCTTTTGGCGGGATCAATTTAGAAGATATTTCCGCTCCGCGCTGCTTTGAAATCGAGGAACGGCTTAAAAAAGCGTTAGATATCCCCGTGTTTCACGATGACCAGCACGGAACCGCGATCGTGGTTCTGGCCGGTATTATCAACAGCTTAAAAATCACAGGAAAGAAAAAAGAGGACTGCTCCGTCGTCATCAATGGTGCCGGCTCTGCAGGCGTCGCCATCACAAAGCTCCTTTTGCGATACGGTTTCAGGAACATCGTTATGTGTGATGTTTTTGGTATTCTGTCAAAGGATTCCAAACATTTGAACTGGATGCAGAAAAAGATGATGGAAGTTACCAATCTTTCCGGCAAAACAGGTACTCTTGCCGATGCACTAAGGGGAGCCGATATCTTTGTCGGCGTCTCGGCACCCGGTATCGTTACGGAAGAGATGGTCTCTGCCATGAATCAGGATGCCATTCTGTTCGCCATGGCAAATCCGGTGCCGGAAATCATGCCGGATCTGGCGAAACGGGGCGGAGCCCGAATCGTAGGAACGGGACGCTCGGATTTTCCGAATCAGGTAAATAACGTGATCGCATTTCCAGGTATTTTTAAAGGTGCCCTGGAAGGACGTGCAAAGCAGATCACAGAAGAAATGAAGCTTGCTGCTGCAAATGCGATTGCAGACCTGGTAGCAGAAAACGAGCTGAATGAAAATAATATCCTGCCGGAGCCATTCGATTCCAGAGTTGCCAATGTTGTGGCAGATGCCATTAAAGCACATATTTCCTGATATACGGAAAGGAGTTTCATCTTTGCTTGCGGATTCATTAAAACTATATAAGCTGATCATATTATACTTTTTATACCGTTCGAAGCAGGAAATCACAAATGCGGTCCTATCGGATTTTATTTTAGAACATGGCTATACGGACTATCTTTCTATTCAGGAAACGTTATCCTCTCTTACCGAGGACCAGATGATAGAACCACACAGAACCCACACTGCTACCTACTATACGATTACGGAAAACGGTTTAGAAACATTGGAATTTTTCAATTCCAGACTGCCTTTCGATACGAAAATGCAGATTGAAGGATATCTGAAGGAGAAGAAAATGCAGATCGTACAGGATGCCACGATCCGTACAGATTATAGGAAAACAGATTCAGGGGAATATTTAACCGACTGCAAGGTCATCGAGCAAAAAAGGATTCTTTTTGAATTAAAGCTGATTCTGCCTACCGAAAAAATGGCAGAACAGGCTTGTGAAAAATTCAAAGAGAAGGAAACAGACATCTATGCCTTTCTATGGAAGAACCTGGTCTCAGACGGACAGAAAAAAGACAGGGAATGAAAAGCTGTTCCCTGCCTTTTTTCACCAATATTCTTCCTTTTTCCGCACCGACCAGACCTGGCGGTTCTTAAATTTCCGTCTGATCTGTTCATCCTTCTGTCATAACCCGGACAT
>JAFVAA010000327.1 GCA_017476305.1 Lachnospiraceae bacterium | reverse complement strand
TCACGATTCCCTGTCCTCTATGGCTGACAATTCCGTAAATGGCCACCAAAAGCTCCTCTGCACGAAATCCGGAAACACCAAAGGGAATCCTGTACCTTTCTGCTATCGTCTCATACACCCTGCTCCCCGTCACCACACTGACATGTCCCGGTGCCAGGAAACCGTCGATCGGTGCCCCGTTTTTCATTAAATGGTCAATGACCTCCGGCATCGTCTTTATCGAAGTAAGCAAACGGATATTCTGATATTTCCCACTTTGCGCTCTTTCCATCCGAGCCGCTCCAGACACATTTTCGGTTACTCCACAGACAGTTTCCATGAGCATCGCATAAACCGGCGTCGTCGTCTCGAAGCCCACTGCCGCAAATACAAAAGTCGTTTCCGGTTCCTTTTCTGCCAAAGAAAGAATATCCATCGGCGAATACACCATTTCCACTCTGGCACCTTCCCCCTTTGCCTGACTGAGACTTTTTTTACTTCCCGGTACACGGATCAGATCCCCAAATGTCACGACACAGGTGTTTTCCTCCAAAGAAAGTGCAATCAAACGGTCTATATAGGAGGAAGTCGTCACGCACACCGGACATCCCGGACCGGAAAGCAGATGCAGCTTTGGCGACAAAAGAGAAGGAATACCGTACTTTGCCACCGCCTCCGTATGACTCCCACAGACCTCCATAATATTCATATCCGGTCCGTCATAATCTTTTAAGATCCGCTTTATTTCTTCTATATCCATCATTCACTTTTCCATTTCTTTTTTTGGCATATAAAACAGCCAAAACCGAAACGAAACCTCCATCCCTTACACTTTAATGACATAACTTCACATCCGGCCCATCTCAGAAAGCTCCGAAAACAGGCTTTCCAGCTCCTCTGCCTCTGACTGGCTGACCGTCTGCAAAATACATCCCGCATGCACCAGCACCCGGTCCCCTTCCTTCACATCCACGAGCCCTGTTCTCGCATTTACCCTGTTCCCGCTAAAATCCACTACCGCTTCCGTATCCTTTACTTCCAAGACCACTCCCGGTAACGCTACGCACATATCCTTTCTCCCTTCGTCTACAGTCTGCTCTGATAAAAAAACATATTTTCCAACACACGAATACACATCCCCACAGGGTGCTTTTCGTATCACAGAAATGAAACTTCCCGTGATACGAAAAACACCCTGCCGCCCGAAGCCCGACGACAGGATGCTCTGATGCTCATCATTCATTAGTCCGTTGTATAAGGCATAATCGCTACGTGACGCGCACGCTTGATCGCTACCGTTAAAGCTCTCTGGTGCTTTGCGCAGTTTCCTGTGATTCTTCTAGGGAGAATATTTCCACGCTCCGTCACATATCTCTTTAACTTGTTTACATCCTTATAATCAATAAAATCGTTCTCCTTCTCTGCACAGAACACACATACTTTTCTTCTCCTGCGCACAGGTCTTTTTCTGGAAGAACTGTTATCACTTTTATTGTATGCCATAGTTCAAAACCTCCTTAAAAAATGCGAATACCAAAACTAACATGATCTTAGCTCTTATACGAATCCTCAAACGTCAGTTCATCATCTTCAATGGAATCAGCAATATTCATAAAACATTCTCCAGCC
>JAFVAA010000326.1 GCA_017476305.1 Lachnospiraceae bacterium | reverse complement strand
TCTACCTGCTGCCATACAGACCATCATAAATATACCGCTGCAGTCCATCCAGCACAAAATTTGCCAGATAAGGTGCGATATTCTGCCCCTCTGAAAGACTGTATCCATTTGACGAAAATAGTTCCCCTGCCGTGATGATCCCGGCTCCCAGGAACTGTTCCAGCACCCCTTTATCCATAGGCGCATGCTTTAAGAGCCATGCGTGCTGTATCGTCGCATAGTAGGTCTTTAGATCGATCACAGCCACATATCGGGGGTCATGTTCCCCCTTCAGTGCATCCATGATATACTCATGTGCATCCATCGCAGACCTTGCCGGTCGGAATCCAAATGACTTCCGCTCTGCATGAGCCTCCAGGACCGGGATCAGGGAATACCCATATAGGACCATCATCGCCCTGTCATGCAGGGTAGGAATGCCTGCATAACGCATCTTCCCGGTGTTTTTTGACTGGAACGAATACAGTTTTAGCGGAGTTACCTTATATCCCTTTGAATCCAGAGAGAGAGCCGCACGCATCATGTCCTCCGGTCTTCTCCACATCACCCCGTCGATTCCTGGTGCCTCTGCCCCGTTCACTACATGGCGGACTGCCAGGCACTTATATTCCAGGTTGCGCACCAGCTTACATTGAAGCTTCTTAACTGTCTTGTCCGCCCTTTTGCCAGCCGCTATGGAAAGTGCTTCCTGCTCGTCTGCCAATAAATTCTCTATCATTTTCCAGTCTTTTCCCTTCCAAAGTTCTGCCAGATATTCATCCGGAAATGCCCGTACATCCATCAGACCACCTCCAGTCCGATCGGACAATGATCCGATCCCATAATATCAGTATGATGTACCACCTTTTTCACTTGTGGCATAAGCTCATCTGAAACAAAAAAATAATCCAGCCTCCATCCCCTGTTCTCTTCCCTTTTCTTCAGCCGGTTGCTCCACCATGTAAAGCAGTTCCTTTCCTGCGGATAAAAGGAGCGGAAAGCATCCGTGAAGCCATTCTCCAATACCGTAAAAAGGTTCGACCGTTCATCCGAAGCGTATCCCTGCTGTGCCCAGTGCTGCCTCAGATTTTCCTCAAAGGTATCCAGTTCTGAGAGTGTTGCATTATAATCCCCGCAGGCAATGACCGGCTTTTCTTTCTTTAGGGAAAAGAGATGCTCCATATAGGCTTCATCCCATTCCAGGCGGTATTTTTTTCTTGCCAGATCCTTCTGCGAGTTCGGTGCATAGGTATTAACGATAAAAAAATCGGGAAGCTCCAGCGTGATCACCCGCCCTTCCCGATTCACTCCTGCATCCTCCCCTATGGTATTCCTTATAGATACTACTTCCACTTCCGGTGCCACAAGTGCGACCGTCCCGGCATACCCGTTCCGTTCCGCATGGTTCCAGAAATGCCTGTATCCCGGAAGTATCTCCGGCTCCTGCCACGTCTTTGTTTCCTGAAAACAGAGCACTTCCGGTATCATGTCATAGAAGACATCAAAAGTTTCATTTTTTACATTAGCCAGCAGACCATTTAAGTTCCATGAAATAATATTCATAGCAGCCGATCCTCCTTTTTGTATTCCTCTAAAATCAAATGCCAGGATTTCCCTTGAGACAAGACACCGACTTATATTATACTATCTGCTGTAAAAACGCAAAATTAAGATAGTATTTCCATAGCAGAATGACATCAAATAAAAAGTTCTCTTTAAGGACTGAGATTGGAAATAGAGGAAAAATCTGGGTGAATCTCCCTTCTAAATATCAGGGGATTGGGATAATAGGTGATTTTAATAATTTTTTACATCACTTGCAATCATTCCTTCCATCCGCTATAATTAACAGAAAGCAAACCGAAAACAACAATTCGGAAAAATGAACCAACTGCCGGAAGCCATAGAAATTTTATAAAAATTATAAAAAAGAGGATATACGAAAAATGAAACAGGAGTGTCTGATAGAACTGATCAATTCACTCGGAGTAAAAAATTTTGAACTTGCAGACTACTGCGGGCTTTCCGCCGCCACCATAGGCAGATATATAAAGGGAACCCGCACCCCGGATCTGCATTCGGAGAGTACGGATAAACTGATTCACGGACTGGTACGCTGCATGGAGGAGCATGGAAAATCAAATCTTTTCGATGAAATGGCGGGCACGGAATCTGAAAACCCTTATGAACGGCTATCCGCATGGCTCTTTGAAAATGAACCGGAAAAGCCAAAGGAAAGGAACTTCAAGACTCTCCTTTCAGCGAACGGCTCGCCACGGCAATGACGCTTTCCGAGCTTTCCAATGCCAGGCTCGCAGCCATGGCAAATATCAATCCCTCGCAGATCAGCCGCTTCATCCGGGGACACCGGATTCCAAAGCCCGGCTCCAGCGTAATTTCCCAAATTTGCCGTGCGCTCTCTGACCAGAGTATCCGACTTAACGGCTTTCAGAACCCCAAAGGAAAAGGGATATATTACCTGTGCGATCTCCACTCATCACAGCCATCAAAAGGCATCAAACGCTATGACAAACTCGCCAGAACGTATCAGGTGACATTCTGCTCCTACACGGTATTTCCAGAGAGGACGAAATTTCTGAACACCTTTTCATTACGTCATGACAAAGACAACGGACTGCTTTCCGATGCAATCCATGTGATCTATGTAGAGCTTTCCAAGCTGAAAGAAATACTGAAGAAACCAGTAGCAGATATGACAGACTTAGAAAAATGGGCGGTATTTTTCCGGTATGCAGACAGCAGAAAATACCGCAATACGGTTAATGAGGTGATTGAATCAAAGGAGGCGATGCAGATGGCAACGCTTACAAGCGTCGGAAGTCTTTTAATGAATGTAAGCCAGGACGAAAGAGAACGGGCTGTATTCAGAAGCCGCAGGATGTACCAAACTGATATGCAGTCGAATTGGAATACAGCTTTTGATAATGGAGAAAAGCAGGGAATAGCAAAACGAAATCTAGAAATCGCTAAAAACTTACTTGATATGGAAATGACCAATGAACAAATCATACAAGCCACAGGATTGTCTCCAGAAGACATTGATAAACTAAGAAAATAAAAGCTTTATTTCTCCAGTGACTTCATCGCCGGAAATTAACGCGAATCGCCCGCATGGTAGATGAAAACGAAGCTGTTGTCCTCCTCAAAAACAATACTCCCCCCATTACCTTCTGATAGAATTTGAGAAAGCCGAGGATGAGCAGCTTGCAGATGACGAAGACCTACTCGAAAAAAGCGTGCTTTTCTTGCAGTAGCTCAGGAAATTGTTGAATGCAACACTGGCGGTAGTTCTCGTTTTTGTTCCCACATCAACAGTGACGGTATTTTTATCAAGAGAATTACGCATAGCAGCCATCATCTCCTGAACCAGACTATCAGGAACCTGCTCCATCAGTCGGATAGCTTCTTCTTTTATGGCTGTCATTTTCACTCCTTCCTTGAATGACATAAAACATGAATTTTTCCATTTCTATCTTCTATTTTCAGATTTCTCACATTACTTTGATCATCTGGTATAGTTATATTCAATCTGTGATGAGCATCGTCAATCTCATAAATCAGTTGCTGGAACATTGTTGCACTAAGAATCAGGTTATAGGAAGTATCCAGATCACTATTTGCAATAATATGCATTTCTGGAAATATCAATTCTCCTATTCTAAACGTTGCCTGATAGACATTCCCATATGCAGTTCCACCAAATCCAGTAATGGGCATATGCTCCCTTATCAACTTTCCATTTAGAGAAGATGTTAAGATGTCTTCTTCATCTGTCCAAACTGGAAAATACGCCCCTGTATCCAACAATGCAGCTAATCCATTATCTAAAATAACAACCGGACGCTGCTGCTTTTCATCTAAATCAACCGTCATCTGTCTCATCTTCTTCCCACCATCCCCATCTGAAATAAATCATCCGGTGTTGTGTATCTGGATATAACTTCTCCCGCAAGCATCAATCTGGTCAGTTCTCCCTTTGGCTTATCTGCATATTTAACTACAGCAGATTTAATAGAAGCCGTGTTATCTTCTTCATACTCAACTTGAATGAGACCAACCCACTTATCAGGATATCTTTCCTGTATTTCCTCCCATGTCATTCTTTCATCCATAAAATCACCTCTTCTTCCACACTTCCTTAGCTTTTTTTAATCCTGCATCCATTATATTCCCCTTTGCCCTTTACTTCAACAACTTTTTTCTTCTTTAATCAGCACTCCCAACAAAAATGTTACTGTTCACCGCCTTGCGGTTCCAGTAACAAGCGGCTCTTTCAGAGCCGATGCACACAAAATCCTTCGGATTTTGGCACCGCAACCCTCATATTTTTTCAGAAAAGCCTTATTTTGCCGAGTTTTTCCGTAGTTTACAACCCTCTCCATTCCTTTACTACTTATGACAGAATCGGGCGAATTTTAAACGATCTCCATGCCTTCCGCACCCTCGATGGCGACCACCACCACATCATACTCATAGTCATATCGTTTGTGTCCGCCAAGCGTTGCCCTGTCAACATTTTGATTTATATGGAATTTTTTCCACCTATTTTTCCCTTATCTCCAGCGCATAATAATCCCCCACGAAGAACATCCCCTCCTTTTCATACACCTGGGCATTCTCCAGGATATACACGGAAACGGTATCTCCTTCCCATGGGGCGTGTTCCGAAGGTCAAGCTCGTTCGTATAAATCCCTACGGCCTCCTGTCCTTCTGCGGCTTTGACAACGATATTCATGTTTTTCGTGG
>JAFVAA010000325.1 GCA_017476305.1 Lachnospiraceae bacterium | reverse complement strand
GATTTTCTATCAGGATTCACGTATCGTCCTCTCTTCCAAAGGAGTAGAAACATGGAATAGAAAACGTCCTATGATGAACGAAAGAAAAACATGGGAGTTTACTGACATGGATGCCGGAAAGTATTATCGTGTAGAAACTGCTACCGTAAACACCTCCAAATTGGATTATCAGTGCCACCTGTTTACCGATGTCAGTGATTATGCAACCCTGTTCCAGGATATTTCCGATTATTCAAAGCGGATATCAGATATGAACGATTTTCAAAAAAATATCCTTTCCAAGCTCTCACAGGAATACGACAGCTTTCTTCCAGAGCTCACAGATTTCTGTAGGGCGACTGATTCCATCCTTTATGTGGAGCAGAAGGGATCCGGATATATCAGAAAAAGCAGCTATGGAACCAGACTGCACCGATGCCGTATAAAAGCCTCAAAGGAACTCGAAGATCTGATTCAGACGAGGCGTTTCGGTCTATCTGATGGGTATTACTGCTTTTTATCCGAGCAGACACAGGATCAGAGATATGCCCTTTTCCTGCGCAGAGGACCAGAGTTCAATGAAGAGTATTTTCGTGATGCTTCTGTATATAATGTCATTCGTCTTTACATAGAAAACGGTGTTCTTCGTGAAAAAATCCTGTACGAAAGTGAACACGATGGCCTGACCGGCTTATATAATAAAGGAAAATATCTTACTATGAAGGAAAGTAAGTTTGAACACTCCGGCTCCATTGCTGTACTGTACTTCGATGTCAACAATTTTAAAACCATAAACGACACACTCGGGCACGAAGCAGGAGATCACCTGATCGTACAGGCTTCGCAGAGTATTCAGCGTATCACAGATGAACATGTTTATGCATTCCGTATGGGTGGTGACGAATTTCTGGTCATTGCCCCGGACATCTCCGAAAGTCAGGCAGAAAACCTAAGACAGGATTGGCAGCATGCTCTCGATGAAATCAACCTTTCCGAAAAAGAAAACCCTATTACCATCGCCTGCGGAATGGAATATGCTGTAAAGCCATATATTTTTGATGATATCATCGCAAATGCTGACGACAAAATGTATCAAAATAAAAAGGAAATGAAAAGGAATCATGGACTTTCGGAGAGGATACAGCTATGAATAAATTGACCATTGATGCCAAAACCGAAAATCTACATCAAATTTTTCAATTTTTAACCACAGAGCTGGAAAAAATTGGCTGTGAAAAGAAAACCATCCGCCAGTGTAAGCTCTGTGCTGAAGAAATCTTTTTAAATATTTCCAGCTATGCCTATCATCCCGAAACAGGTTTAGTAAACATCACAATGGATACCGTAGGAAGCCCATATCCTGTAAAACTGGTTTTTTCCTTTTCCGATGAGGGAAAACCTTTTGATCCTCTATCGAAAGAATCACCTGATATAGATGCTTCTCTTGATGAACGGCAGATCGGGGGACTTGGAATTTTCTTAGTGAAAACGACCATGGATCATGTATCCTATGAGTACAGGGATGGACAAAACATCTTAACGATTGAAAAAAACATAGGAACCAAGCCAAAAGAAACCATATAATGCTGAAAATACACCAACAAATGTTTTTCCAATTGCATTAATGAATATATACCAATAAGAAAGGGGTATCAAACATATGAACATTGTAGAAATTATAGAGAACGATAAAATTACCGTCCGCATCAGTGGTGAGATTGATGGCTCAAATGTTAACGAAGTGGAAACTACTTTAAAGGCTTCCTCAGAAAAATCTTCAAACCTGGTCATTGATCTGAAAGAACTCGAATACATTTCTTCCGCAGGATTGCGTGTCTTTCTGATCATCAGAAAACTTACCGAAAGTGCCGGACATAAAATGATTCTTAAAAATGTTACAGAAGATGTCATGGAAATTTTTACGGTGACGGGATTTGTGAATCTTTTGACTATAGAGGCCTAGTATATCAGCCTTTCCTTTTTATTATTTCAATCGCGCACTTTCCCGTCAAATGCTCCACCGTTATTTCCACGCAATACATCCGCTTCGCTGCTACCACCTCATCAATCTCCTGTCTGCAGTCCTCCGGATAATCCCTGGAAAATTTTTTTTATTGGAAAAATTTTCATGAATTTGTCCATGGTTTCAAAGCTTTCGCAGCAAGCGCTGCTTACAGCTCATAAAAATAAGGACAAATATTCTCAAAATGTCCATCCTTCATCCGAAACCCTTTTGGTATCACGCCAAGCTGCTGAAACCCCAGCTTTTCATATAAATGTCTGGCAGACGCATTACTCTCTACCACAGCATTGAACTGCAGCACGCCAAACCCGTGCGCCTTCGCCTGCTTCAGACAATCCTTTACTAACATCTCCCCAATGTGCTTTCCTCTGCTCTCCGAACGCACCGCATAGCTCGCATTACAGAGATGCCCGCATCTGCCGACATTGTTCGGATGTAAAATATAAAGGCCAAAAATATTTTCATCATTCCCCTCTACAGCCACTGCCGTATAGGTCTGTCCACGAAAAAACCCTGCCCCACTCTTCTCTGTCAAAAGCTCCTCCTGTGGAAAAGCCACGCCCTCCTCCACAACCTCATTCCAAATCCGGATCATCTCCGGAAGATCCTTTGCTTCGTATTTTCGTACTTCCATTTTTTACTCCTTTTTCCTGCATATTTTTCAATCATGTCATCCTAGATCATTTTTCCTGATTTTCTGCAAAATCTTCATCTATCCGAATCAAAACAGAAAACAGCCTCCGACTGCCACAGTGTAACTCCTGCCAAATGTCCACTATAAATAAAACAGAGACCTGGGCAATACCACCCTAAAGCGATACTCTTTCGGAATCGGAAGCTAAAAACATTGTATCATTTTATCTAAGCATCGTAAACCCCTATATTACAGTTCACACATATGTGTAAACTATAACACCCCTATTCACCTTACTACTAGTATATCGTTTTTTAATATGGTCTCTTTTTCTGATCCCATCCTCTCTTCTGCCAATACTTCACATCTGCCTCATTCCATCCTCTCTTTTGCAGCATTCTCATCAGATTGAAAAATAGCTTTGTTTTTATGGACGGTTCTACTCTCCCGAAATTTCTTTTCACCTCTTTTGCAATCTTCGTTGTCTTTTTTTCTACAATCCTTCTTTTTTCCTCACCTATTTTCTGCCACGACGTAGCCGCCACATTGATCCCGATTTTATAAATTTTCCCTACTCCCCAAAAAAATAGACTATCTGCCATATCCTTATTCGTACTTTTCGTACCGGAACCTGCAGCCGTCGAAATACAAACTCCCTGTTTAGAAAACATACGTTCTTCTGGTCTGTGTACCATCCACTGATATCCATAATGATCTAAAAATACCTTCATCGGTCCCGTCACATGATATACATAAACAGGGCTTGCCAATATGATGACATCTGCCTCATTCATCGCTTTCGTAATTGGCTCCAGCATCTTAAAATGCGGACATAAGGTTTCAGACTTCGTAAAGCAATTTGTACATCCTACACAAAACGCAGAAAAATCCTTCGGAAGGAAAAACTCCGTCACCTCTCCTCCAATCTTCTCTGCCAAAATCCTCGCAATATGGTATGTCGAACCCTTATGATTTTGTCCATGAATGATTACTGTTTTCATTTTTTACCCTTTCATTTTTTTCTTCTTATTACTATTTTTGCAAAACCCTTTTTTTGAAATTAATCTCCTTCACTTTTTTCAATAGTACAATTTAAGTTCCTATTCTCAGTCGAAATGCGCATTTACGACCTAATGCACTTCCATTTCCATAGGGTTTTGCCCATCGCGAAGCGAGTTTTAAGACACAGCTAAAGCTGTGCAGCAAAGCCCGTTACTGTTACGGACGGAACGGCTGTAAATAGTGATTATTTTAAAAATCGTCGTTGTAGCCCACTTACAGTACTTAACTTTGGTGAT
>JAFVAA010000324.1 GCA_017476305.1 Lachnospiraceae bacterium | reverse complement strand
TAGGGTGGAACTAAAATTATCAGGGATATTCCCACGAAAATGCATGTGATAAGGTTTAGTCCGACATGGTTCGGAAACCAGGTGGTTTCCTTCGCAAAAAAGCGTTCTAAAAGCTCTTGTTGTCTTTTATCTGATTTTATCATGGGAAATTCCCTCCATACTTTCTGTAAAAGGTGTCAGGATACCATCTTTCATAATGGCTGCATAGTCGGTATCCTTTATGATTTCTGTTTCATTGTGGCTGGTCATCAGGACACATTTCAATCCATCCCCGATCAGGGCTCTTAGCAGATCGAAAAATTCCATGCGAAATACCGGATCCATACCGGCTGTGGCTTCATCAAAAAGATAAAGCGTACTGTGATGGGCGATGGCAAAGGCAAGCTGAAATTTTATCCTTTCTCCTCTCGACATTGCTTTATAGGTTTTCGAGGCAGGAAGCTTTAATGTTTTCATGGTCTGAAGGAAAAGCTCGAAATCAAAGTCCTGGTACAGAAGACTTAAAAGCTCGGCATTCTGCCTGGCGGTTCGTTCTTCAAAAAAGGTATTTTCATCTGAGACAAAGCCGACGGTTTCCATGACTTTTGCGTGGTGGTTTCTGATATCCTCTCCGTGGCAGAGAATGGTTCCTGCGTATTTGCTTCTTTCGTCTAAAATGCATTTCATCAGCGTGGTTTTTCCGGCACCGTTTTTTCCGGTGATGGCATAGATGTAGCCGGGAAGCAGGGAGAAGCTTACTTCCTTTAGATGAAAGCCGTTCCTTTTTTTCGTGGCTCCGGTGACGGATTGAAATTCTAAAATCGTCTGTTCCATAGAAAAATTCCTCCTTTAATTTTCGTATAAGGTCTGCATCATTTCTATGAGTTCGTCACAGGTGAGTCCTGCATCCTTTGCCTCATAGATAATTTCCCCCAGACGCTTTTCGATCATCATGAGCTGTTTTTCTTTTAGATAGTCCGTATTGTATTCACAGACATAGAAGCCCTTTCCGGCGACGGAGCGGATGAGCCCCTCCTTTTCGAGTTCCTCATAGGCGCGCTTCGTCGTAATGACGCTGACCGAGAGGTCGGAAGCCAGGGCACGGATGGAGGGGAGCAGCTCACCGGCTTTTAGCTCGCCGGTCACAATCTGGTTTTTTAGCTGATTGACAATCTGCTCATAGATGGCAAGCGTTCCCTGGGGCAAAATATTTATTTTCATAGGTTGTTATGTCCTTTCTTTTTCTGATATGCTCATGGAAGAAATGGTCTGCACCTTCCCTCATATTCTGCCGTCGCCAAAAACGCTTTTCTGATATATTTGGCATAGCCTGCATAGAGACCGATTTCTATAACTGTCATGACGGCAATCAGGATTTTTACGAATAAGTCACCGGGGGCATCTGAAATGAAGCCAATCTGCAGAAGATAGACCAGGATGCTGTTTAGCCAGATACCTAACGCATAGAGAGCTTCAACAGTATCAGAACCCATGGAAAAGCTGTGTCCTCCGGGAATCATGCTGAATCCGATGCTGTTTATAAGGAGAAAAGGAAGGACTACAGGAGAGGGGTGGTAAAGGATGGATAGCAGGGTATATGCTGCCAAAAGTACGGTCAGGTGCAGAGCACTCCGAAAGTACCAGTCCTTTTTTAGTGTGTGCAGACGTTTCTCTTTGCTCATGGGACAAAGATAAAACATTTTATCCCGCCTGATGGGATGAAGGAAGATGGAGATGTATACGAAAATAACAGGAAGTGCAAAGATACAGATTTGCAAAAGCTCTGAAAAACTGTCCTTGTCTTTGTGATTCCACATAATAAAGGCAGGATTCAGACAAATCGCGAAAAGTGTGTATATCGCACCGCCGGTAGCTCTGTTTTGGGCTTTAAAGTGATCGAAATTCCAATTCTTCCGGTATTCCATCCATAGTTCTTTTATCATGGCAGCTTTCCTCCCTTTTTCAATCTTCTAAACAAATTTTTTTATTTACAATATGGCTTCCTTGATTCTCATTGGAATTAAATTTCCATCATTATTTATAGTAGCTATACGCTATTATTTACTGTGGCCGACAGCTTTCTTTTCCATGCTTTCCTCATATTCTGCTGCAGCCAAAAAC
>JAFVAA010000323.1 GCA_017476305.1 Lachnospiraceae bacterium | reverse complement strand
TCGTAGTACCACAGGCACTTCATAACATATAACTCCATCCTAAAAAATTGACAGAAAAAAAGCGGCTCCAGTTTGAGAAAAAATCTCTTGGAACCGCCCTGTTTTCTTTATTTTTAAACCATTCATTTCACTAGCAAAACTACCTATTATTTTCGCAGAAAATTGTTCCATTTTTCTTGCCTTTTGCGAAAACAAAAATTCTAAATTTCAATCTTACCCATTTCTTTCTCCTCCATTCAAAATCTGCACAAAAAAAGCGACTCTTTTCAGAATCGCATTTTTTAATTTATAATTCTTTGTTCCGGCATTAAGACTCAAAAATAATTAATTTCTTTGTACCATCTATGTACCAATTACGTACCAATTTGGCAGTGAACTACATAGAAAAACAGAAAGATATATAAAATTGTTAACAACCATCCTTCTCGTATTTATAGGCTTTTGAGTGATTATATAGAGATATATGACATATTATAAAAACCACCTATAAATAACGATCCCTAGTTTCATTTTCTCTATAACCTCCTTAAAACCTTTGATTTTACAGTATTTCCATGAAGCTTTCCTTTCAAATCTTTCCCCATATATAGCGGCTCCTTTCTATAAAGAAGCCCCGATACAGTAGCTTCAATATTACCATATAACAGCTCAAAAGTCTATATTTTCTTATGTTTTCACCTTTATACTATTAGCTGCTATTGTAATCTGTTCCGGGTTCTTTTTCTCCTTTACGAACAGCAATGCACTCACATCATGGTCAGGTCCCAGTGTTCCCCGGATGTGCACTTAAAATAAAATGAAATGCCTGATACATGAACCGCTCTGTGCCACTGCCTAATCTGAGCAGATGCTCGACTAATGCCTCATCCTCTTCACTGAGCTGGCTGGATGTCATGGAAATTCCATCTGGAGCGATTACATAACCTGCATTTTGAAATGTTCTTACGATCTCATGAAAGGTAAACAAATGAATATGTGTCTTATCAAGAAGTCCAGTCTCCGTATAAGTAAAATTCCCATTCAAAATCTGCTTCATAACGGAAATATTCATCAAATTTGGAATACATGCCAATACCACTCCATTTGGTTTCAAAAATTGCTTCACATACTTTAATATTTCCTCCGGATATCTCAGATGCTCTAAAACATCGCCAAAAATAATATAATCCAAACTCTTTTCTTTTATAACAGGACTCCTCTCCGCCAGATCCTTTTCTTCTATGTTCGCAACAAAAGCCTCATCCACAAAATATCCAGCGAGATCAATTGCACCAGGCACGATATCACAACCATACGTAGCAGCATTCGGGAAAAGACGTTTTATTTCAAAAAGTGTAGCACCACAATCACAGCCTATTTCCAAAACATGAATATCCGCATCCTTCGGAGCATCTATCAACTGAATAATCATATTGTTTGGTATGATATTAAAATAATGCATCTTCCATTTCTCTTCCAGCTGCCTTTTATCTCCACGCTCATATTTTTTATATGTATCAAAGCTCTCATGATATCTCGCGTGAGAGGAATACACAGCTGCATTTTTACAAATAAATATATCATATCCCTTTTTTATCATGGAAATCGCAATATCCTGTGATAAAGTCTTGAGCAAAAAGAATCTGTCGTCAAAGCCCCCTGTCTCCCTAAATGCAGAAGCTTTGATCATAAACATGCCGCAATCAAAACCCATGGCCTTTTCATAGATTTGTTTCTTATTTTCATTTACACGCTGCACCATATTGTCTGATCCGGAAAAATTACCATACAAACGCTGTGATGGAAATGTGGAATCATTGCTCATACAGCCCACGACACCAATTCGGTCATTCTGATGCAAACAAAAAAACATCTGCTCCAGGACTTCTGAATATACTACATATCGACTCTGCATGATTACAATATCTGTATCGATTTCCAAAACCTCCACAACCTGTTTCAGCACACTCCCCCACGGCTCGATTCCATCCTCCGTGCCAATGTAAGTGATATCACTCTGCTGCATCGCCCATTCCTGTAACCCGTCTGTCGATGCATGATCCACCAGAACCACTGAAAGCTCTATCTTCCCAGAAATCGCTCTCAGAGCTTCCAAAGACAATTTTGCTTCTTCCTTTTCGTTATGAGCTAATAATAGAACCGTAATCATCCTGCAACATATCCTTTCATTTTTTTCTATCCCCATTTATTCTGCTATTGATTATATTGCTATAACCTGACTGTCGTTTTCCCTTTATATTCCAGCCTGTATTTTTTCGGCGTCACTCCATACCTCTCTTTGAACTGCCTGTAGAAATAACTGTCATTTTCATAGCCCACCAGGCAAATAATCTCCTCAATCGGTAAATCCGTTTCAACAATATACATAACTGCTTTCTGAAACCGTTTCCGCATCAAAAGCTCTTTAAAGGTATATCCCGTTTCATTTTTTATGATCTTGCTGACCGAAGAAACCGAACGGTGAAAATCCCTTGCAATCTGGGAGAGCTCTGCAGTCTGGCAAAAAGCATCAATGTACTTAAGTGCGGACTGCACCAGAATTTCTTTATAATTCTCAGATGAATTTTCCCGCAAAGCCTCCATATCCCGTAAAAGATGAAGGAACACCAGCCCCATGGTATATTGCAAAAGCATGTCCGAATCCTTTTCTTCATATAAGAGAGAATGAATCATATTTTCCATAAGATTTTGTATCTCGAAATTTTCTCCTACCCGAAACAAAAGATAATGTGCCACAGGATGTCTGCTTCTGAAAATATCCCCGATAAAATCTGCCAGTATATTTTTTTCCTTTAACATCTGCATGGGAATATCAAAAAATTCAGGCAGTGCAATGAAATTGATGCCAATATCCTCCTTCTCCGCCCTCTTTACCCCATGTCTGCTTTCCCTGTTTAAAAGCAGAAAATCTCCCCCATTCATCACGATTTCCTTTCCGTCGATGATATGCGTAATGCTTCCACTGCAGACATACATCATCTCCACATAATTATGCTTATGCTCCGGAAACTCTACAAACCGGCTGTGCCTGCGCACAGTCACGAACCGGTTTTCCTTTAAGAACTTTTCCGAATCGATCTCGAACTGTTCCTTTTCCGTGTAGATTGACTTTTCCACACGTTCCTGTCCCTGTAAATAAATTCTTTCCTCTTCCGAAATCTTCCGCAGCTCTTCCATGATTTTTCCATTCATATTATCATTTCTCCCTATTGCCATGTGAAAAATATTCATTCAGCAGGGGCACAACGCTTCAGCGTTTTTTATCATACTCTCAACTGCGAAAGCAAAACTCTCGAAAACCTGCGGTTTCCTTAGGGCGAGCGCGCTTCGCATTATGATAAATACGCTTACCTTTGCTTTCGCGACTATTATCTTAGTCCCCTCCGGTACGCCTCCAAAAGCTGCTCCAGCTCTGCTATGTTTTCTTTGATCTTTTCCCCGGCATCCGTATCCCTGACACAGAGCCTCTTCGTATACTGCTCTACCGTAATGCTGTCCGAGTGGATATCCGTCCCCTTTTCCACAGCATCATCCATAGAGGTAAACGGTTCATGCGCTGCCAGACGAAGTCCCCACGAGTTAAAGGTAAGCGTATATCCTGCAATCCCCGTAGTTCCCTGATAAGCCCTTGAAAAACCGCCATCTATGATAAGCACCTTCCCATGGCACTTCACCGGAGAATCACCTCTTTTCACCGGAACATGGCCATTGATGATGTGCGCATGCTCTCTGTCAAGTCCAAACTCCTTTAAGATGTGGTCTACGACTGCTTCTTCATCCATCAGTTTATAATAGGGCGTTTTCTTCTCTTCATGTGTCCTCTCATCCTCAATCAGATACCGCTCAAACGTCGCCATCTTTTCCTTGCCAAAAAGCGGGGAATCCTTATGACACCAGATCCACCACAGGATATCCTTTCCCTGCGCCTGCTGCTCCTGATCCATCGAAAAAAACGCCCTGCGTATCATGGAGTCTAAAACATCGTAAAGCTCCTTTCCCTTATATGTCTTATCATAGACCTTTACCTCTTTAAACTGTCCGTCCTCTGTGAGTGGCACACAGCCATGAAATAAAAGATTTCCGTTATGTACCTTATACAATGAACCCTTATGCAAAAGAAACTGCATATGCTTCTGCAGACGTTTACATCCGATAAATGCATTTTGCAAACGCTCCATCACATATTGCTCCTCCTCACTAAGCCGGTTCGGATCCTCCTTATCTACCGTAGGAAAATAAGTATCCTTCAAGGGATAGTTTATCCCATCCAGTTCTATGGTTCCCTTTTCGAAATCTATTTTTCCCAGATAATCCTTATCCTCCATACCAAACTCCGGCCTTCTTTTCGCAAGCTGCCCTTCTATCTTGAACTGCATGATGGAAATAGCTTTATGAATCCTAATATTTAATTCCCGTTCATCCCGGATATTGGTATCTCCCTTCGTAGCAAAGCATTCACAGGCATCCTCCCCGTAAACCTTTGTCGCAAACTGCGCCAAAGGCAAAAGATTGATTCCATACCCTTCCTCCAAAAGATCCAGATTTCCATACCTGGCACTGATACGGATCACATTGGCAATGCATCCCATCTGTCCACAGGCAGCTCCCAGCCACAAAATATCATGATTTCCCCATTCGATATCCAGGCTGTGATGCTCCATCAGCACATCCATGATGTCATCCGGTCCATAGCCCCTGTCATAGATATCC
Source organism: Lachnospiraceae bacterium (assembly GCA_017476305.1). Lineage (GTDB taxonomy): Bacteria > Bacillota > Clostridia > Lachnospirales > Lachnospiraceae > Butyribacter. Next base: position 377 of record JAFVAA010000323.1, on the reverse strand, counting down.
CCTAAAATATGCAGATGGTCTACCACCAGCCTGCGGATAAGCTCTGCCATCGCTTTGATAAATGCATCCGAACGTCCGATCCGGATAATCGTATTGATTATTTCCTCATAGTATGCTTCCTTATCCTGAATGTCCGCCTTCTCTGTGATCAGCTCCTCAATCACATATGCAAAATCCTCCGGCATCGCCTTTCTGACCTTTGCCCTGGTATACTTACTCGCCGTATATTTGCAGACCTCAATCAAACGATACAGCATAATCCGGTACCAGTTTTCCATTTCTTTTTTCTCCCGCTCTTTTTTTACCAGAGCGATTTTCTCCGTCGGATAGTAAATGAGCGTCGCCACTTCCTTAATTTCCCTATTTTCCAGAGAATG
>JAFVAA010000322.1 GCA_017476305.1 Lachnospiraceae bacterium | reverse complement strand
GGGATCAAATTTTAGAAAATCAACTTTATTTTTTGTCGAGTGAAAGCAGGTTTTATCTTCCGGATAGAACTCTGTCAGAAGAAGAACTATTAGAGATTATTGATTTACAGGAAAAACGGGATTATAGTGTCAGGACAGAGCATTCGAATGCAGAGAAGGCTCAGACTGCAGGAAAGGAGAAAGCTTATCTGGAGGTTTCAGCAAAAGCGATTATTCATAAAGTATATGAAATGGAAGAAGGAAGTCTGGCTTTAACAGAAATGAATTTATTAGATGACGGAGAGAAAGAGCTCCTATTTGATGCAGGTGATTTTCTGTTTTCCGTATATTTTTCGGATTCAGATGTACCGGAGAGGATTCTTTTGTCTAAAAAAGATATGGATGCTCATAAGAATGATGTAGAGATAGAAAAACTTTCATGGGAAGCATTATCAAAACAGGTTGATCAAAGGGTGCAGCTTTTTACCGGTGAAACCATTTGTAGGAAGTCTGCGTATTCCTTGATGAATGGCAAAAAGTCCGCTAAGGGAACCATTAGCTTTTATTGTGAGCTTTCTGATGGAACAGGATGCGTGGCGGTATATAGCATGGCATTAAAAGAAGTATACGATATTTATACGGAAAGCTTAGATAGCATGAAAAAGGATATTGCGGATAGAAAGGACAGGGCAGGAGATGCAGGTTACTCTTATAAGTTATTAAAAAAATGGGAAAATCATCCGATACAGAACGAAAATGCAGGCTGGCATATAGAGGGAAATACTGTATTTTATGAATCCGAAGAAAAGCATGGGATGCAGATCCATCCGGCTTCTGCTGGGTGGTCTGATTTGAGTGTGGCTGATTCGGATACGGTATATGTGGCATATTTTTCTTTGGAGGATGGGATGATTAAAGTAGATAAGACCTGCGATCGTGGAAAAACATGGACTGCTTCTGAAATTTCCTATCAAAAATATGGTGGCATAGGAACCGTACATGTCAGCTTTTTCGATAAAAATCGGGGATATGTGCTGTACTGTTCCGATCCAGGTGCCGGAAGTGAAAAGGAGGTGCTTTTTTATACTGATGATGGTGCAGAAACCTTCCATCTGGTCAAAAATCTTTCGGACAAAGTAGAGAACTACGTGTCAGATATGGCATTTTTAAATCAGGACATGGGAATCATTCTGGTATCGTATCATGGCAGTGATGTGTACGCTTATCGGACAGAAGACGGAGGAGTACATTGGAAACCTTTTCAAGTGGAGCTGCATGGAAAAAGGAATTATGTAAATGGAATTTCTATCAACAGGCGTGATCGTGCTGATGTATGGACTTTATGTTTACAAATGGTAGCAGATGATGGAAATCAGGAGTTGTGCTTTTTTTCCAAAGATGCCTGGAAAAGCTGGATAGCGAAATAGACGGTTTTATCAATACTGCTAGGGGATGGAGGCATAAAAAAGAAATCATCTGCAGATAAAAAGCGATCCTCAATCGCATCGGCGAGCATCCATCGCACTGAGCGTCGGCTAGGAGATTCCTAAAGCTTCCATGGCATCCGACATAAAACAAAAGCATGAGAGAAATCGTGAAAGACAACTTCTCTCATGTGCTTTTGCATATTAATATTTGATTTTATGCTTTCTGCTGACATGGTGATAAAAGTCCCTGTTCTTCAGCAATTTTCATTACAAGAGGTCGAATGTGTTCCTCTATCTCTTTTGATAGCCTCACGAAGTAGCTTTTTGGAAGCAAGGCGATCATATTTGTCTGTTTTACAATATAGCTGATGCTTCCTCTGTTCGTCACAGCCACAATCATCTTAATTGCATCATGAATCAGCAGATAAAATGCATCTTCAAGAGATATTTTCGATAGGTTGGGATGATTGT
>JAFVAA010000321.1 GCA_017476305.1 Lachnospiraceae bacterium | reverse complement strand
TTCCGTGTGACATTAGTAGATACGGATTCCTATCATTTTACTGCGAAGGGAAAAACTTATCGTTGTGAAGTTGGCCGGGGAGAATATATTGCGCCTGAATTACAAAAGAAGATGAATAGGACCATGACTTTGCGAAATGTTCCACTTCCATCATATACAAGGGAAACTGACCTGTTTGCATTAGCAGTACATATTTTTCAGCTGCTTATGAATGGATGTCATCCTTTTGCCTGTGCGAGAGAAATCAATCCGTCTATTAGCAACATCAGACAAATGTTGCCGGGAGGATATGAAGATTCTGTGGTAGCACCTCAGCCTGTAGAGAATATCAAAGAAGGATTCTGTGTTTTTTATGAAACAAGACCTGGAATCATACCACCGTTATATGCACCGAAGTTTGAAACATTGCCGATAACGATTAGAAATTTATTTATTAGGACATTCAGGGATGGCTATATGGAGTCAAAGAAGAGAGCTTCTGCCATAGAATGGGTGAATGCTTTGGGAGAGGCTTGGAATCATATAACACGTTGTAAAAAGAAGATGAATCATTTCTATTTTAACCATTTACATAAATGTCCATTATGTAATATGTTTGCACAACCAGTAGAATTAAAATCAAGACCGGAACCAAGGCCAGAGCCAAAAACGGTACCGGAAATAGTGCCGTTAAATGTAGATTTTCCATCGGACAATGCGTTTGTTAAACAGATGGCTTTTTTAGGATATAGTCAGAAATTTGATGAGATGGTTGCTGCAGTTGAAAATCATAATTATCAGGAAGTTGTTAGCATAGCAGATAAAATTGTGACTTCATCAAAGAATATCACTGGACTGGAAAATATTTATTATGTAAAGGATGGCACTTGGGAAGATAGGATTTTGGATGGAAGAGGAAGTGTTTTTGTCTTTGATTGGGAGCATAGGGGCTTTCAATACATGTATCATGGAAGTTTCAAAAATGGCAAGCCTTTTGGAGATGGAATCTATGTGGACGACGAATGTGCCGTGATTGGAGGATTTAGAGATGGCTATATGAATGGAGCATGTACGGTGGAATTTTTCCAAAGTAGCACTTACAGTAATTATGCCGGTGATGTCATTAAAGGAACATATTTCGATGGATGGGAAAATGGTTCTTTTACATGGATACATAAAGGTGATAAGCAAACATATTTTTATACAGCTGCCATGGGTAAACGAAAAATAATAGAGAAACACAAAAAACAATATGTATGGGCAAAATCAGATTCAGGATGGTTTTGCTTTGAGACTGAAAAGTCAGCTTTGAAAGGGCATCGTCATGTATGCTTATGCGAAACTTTATAATATTTCTTTACTTGAAATATGGATATGCTTTAGAGATTGGTTTCAAATTTTTATAGTAAATGACACAAAAATAATTTGTTGTTTACTATAGTTATATTATAAAAATTTAAACAAATAAATTTACAGAAAATGGAGGAAGAAAAAATGAGTGAACAACTGAGCATGGATCGAATTTTAAAGGATAAGATGATTAATTCTTTTGGAGAGCCGCATTTGGCATGTGCATTGCTTCTCGACACATCACAATCAATGGGAGTGGGGAACAGAGCCATAGACAGCTTAAATGAGGGGATTAAGAGGTTCAAGGACAGTGTAACTGCAGATCCGATTGCAAGAAACAGAGTAGATGTGGCATTGATTGCTTTTAATTCACAAGTGGATGTGATTAGTGATTTTGTTCCGATAGATCAGATGCCCACACCGGATTTAGAGGCAGATGGAATGACCGATATGGCACAGGGCATACAGACAGCGATTGATTTAGTAAAACGAAGAACGAATATGTATCATTCTTTGGGAACGCCATGCCATAAGCCGTGGATTATTATGATTACTGATGGACTATCGACCAGCACGGAGGATGATATGCAGAAGGCGGCAGACAGGATCCATGAGGAAGAGGCAAAGGGTTCACATGGACGATTATCTTTTTGGGCACTTGGGATAGATGATTATGATTCGGATGAACTGTTTAAACTGACAAAACGTGTCCTGGAATTGCGGGATCAGGATTTTAGTGGCATATTTGATTGGTTTAGCGAAAGTATGGCTTGTATTTCACAATCACAAGTTGGTGAGCATGTAGACTTTGGAATATTGCCGGAGAATGCAAGGAAAGCGGTGAAAGATAGGACGATAGATGAAGATTGGGATTGATGAATTGTTTGATAATATGAGAAAAGCAGTAAATGGCAGAAAGATTGATGCAGATTGGTAGTAGTGTATTTGGTAGAAAATTGAAATTGGAGGTCTCTGCATGATAAAAGATAATTTTTCAATTCAGGGAAAAGGGCATATTGAACGAGGTATTAAATGTCAGGATGCAAGTATGGTAGAGTGTATTTCATCCGGTCATTATCTGGGGATTGTGGCAGATGGTGTGGGCAGTGCACCCTTTGCGGACGTTGGCTCAACTATGGCTGTGAATGGTCTTTTTAAATACTGTGATGAACATATTACCAAGGATAGCTCCTTTGACGATATTCAGGATGTTTTATCAGAGGGTTATACTGAGGCTTTGGAACAGATAGATCAGTATATCAGGGAACGTGGAGCAGGTGAGGGAGATTGTGATACTACACTTTCTGCGGTTATCTATGATGGAGAGACTGTAGTTTTTTGTCATGCAGGAGATGGTGGCATTCTTGTCAAATACACAGATGGAAGAATTGAAGCGATTACTACCAGGCAAAAGGGCGAAGATGGCGTATCTGTGCGACCGCTCAGAGCCGGAAAAGATTCGTGGGATTCTGGTGTAGTACATGATGCAGTGTCAGTAATGTTGGTGACGGATGGAATGTTAGATGGTGTATTTCAGCCTGTTCTGGTAAATTTACCGCCAGATAGAGAGATACTTGCAACAGGAAATTTTAAAAAGGATCAAGTGTATATTACTGCTGCAGAATTCTTTATGAATCCTAATGCAGTATATCAGAATGAAAAGATTAAAAAAATAGAGGTTAAAAATAATGAGGATAAACCGGAACACGTATTTATGGATACCTTTTTGCAGGGAGATTTGACGGAGGAGGACGAGGCTGACTTTAAGCAATGCATTTTAGCGGCATATGAGAAGATGATGGCAAAGGAAGAACTGGAAATGGTGATGGAATCTATTGAAAGCCATTACTATATGGTTTGGGCTGTTGCAAACATTAAAGATGATAAAAGTGTTGTTCTTTTAATGAATGAGAAATCCGATGTTCAATCACAGCCTGTACAGTATTACAAGGATCCGAACTGGGTATGGAGGCAGGAGTGTTATGATGCGTTGCTATATGGTCGTCCTATGCCAGAGATTCCACCGGATGATCCGCTATTTACGGAAGATAAAATAGAAATCAATACTCAGGATGATAAAATCAGCGAGGAAAGATTGGATCAAAGAGAGAATTTTGAAATCAATGGGGAAGAGTTGATTCAAAAAGAGGATTCTAATAATGGCATATGGAGGAAAGTCCTTCCATGGCTACTAAAAAAACGACATGGGGAGGGGGATTAAAAAATCCTTTATGAAAATAGCTGCTTTTATATTGATAGAATGAAACAGACACGATAGAGAACAGATACTAAGATGAAAGTGAGTGATTAAGATGGCGAAGAACTGTACATACTGTGGGGCGATGAATTCTGATACGGCAACTGTTTGTAAGAGATGTAAAAAAGCACTAAAGGTAACTCAAACATATAGGAAACAAAGTCAACAAAAGCAAATTAACAATAATATGGGAAAGAAAATTCAACAGAAAAATGTGCAGCAGAGCCTGGGGCAATCTGGTTATGGACAGCAACAATTCCAGAAGAATTATAAATCAGGAAATAAATTATCTAAGAGAATTGTGATACCTGTTGGAATTTTTGCATTCATCATAGTAGCAGTTTTTTTGATTTCTAAGTTATTTGTGGACAATACACATTCCTGGGAAAGAAAAATAGAAAAATCAGAGAATGGGACAGAAGGATTAGAATTCACTCAGGATAAAGGTTCTTATGTTGTAACCGGATATAGTGGAGTGGATACAGAAGTTTTGATTCCGAATTCTTATCAAGGAATTCCGGTAACGAAAATCAAGTCAGAGGCATTCAAAGAATCCAATATTCAATCTGTAGGTATTGGAAAAAATGTAACAGTTATTGAAAAGCGAGCATTTAAGGAGGCTACACTTCTGCAAGAGGTGTATATTGGGAAAGGTGTAAAGGAAATTGAGGAATCGGTTTTTGAAATATGTATGTTGTTATCAAAGGTAGAATTTGCGAAAGGTGCTTCCTTAGATAGTTTGGGTGATAGTGTGTTTAAAGATTGTACAGGCTTAGAAGAAATCAGTATAGAGAATTGCAGCAATCTTCATACAATTGGTGCTGGTGCTTTTATGGGTTGTAAAAAGATAAAGAAAATTAATCTAAAGGATTGTGAACAGCTTAATGTGATCGGCTCTTATGCTTTCGCAGGGTGTGCAGATATTAGTGAAATTGAAATTCCCGCTTCGGTGAGTGAAGCCGGGCATCTGCTGTTTTATAACTGGAAAAAGAACCAAAAGGTGGTGATAATGGGAGATGCTTCGATATGGAAACTTTATAGAGGTGGCGGAGAGATTTCAAGTCCATTTGCAAAAAATGAAAATCGGTCATGGATGATTGAAACAGATGCTGACATTATATATAAAGCAAAACAATCTAATACTTTATTGAATAAAGAAGAACAGTATGAATTATTGGAAAAAAATATTATGAAGATTATAAATGATGAGGTAGGAGAAGAATGTTCTTTTACGGATTTATCTAAAGAAGAAAATATGATAATGTCCTATGAAGGCATGAAATTTTATCAGTGCATATATCAAGTGCAGTGTCGGGTGGGAGATTTTGATTTGGTAGAAAAAAGATATTCTGTAAAGATTACTGCATCTGGGTTAGAGAATTATACGGATAACTGGGATATAAAGCTTGATAGTATGGATGATAATTTAGTACCAAAAGAAGAATTATTAGGAAGTTGGAAGGTAACAGATGCTCCTTTTGAGTATTCGGTAACATTTAAGGATATAGATGAAGAAGAGCGTACTGTAACATTTGATTATAGTTATTATAATGAAAAAGAACAGAGCTGGTTTGGATATACCGAGGTTGATAGATCTGGTGAAGATGAGACATTGTACTTAAATACAGATGGGGATTTGCTTACGGATTATGTTAAGCTACATATTGTAATTAGTGAAGATGAATTATCTTTGCATCCATCCGGGCTATATGCTACGGATGGATTTAATAAGGCATTCGAACTAAGAAAAATGGGGTAAAAAGGAGGCAGATAACAAGTGTAAAATCAGCTATAAATCAAACTACCAATGGCAGGGAGAATGATATATGCAAATTTACTGTAAATTCTGTGGGGCGACAAATTTGAGTACATCAGGTGGGGGGATTTTATGCAGGCGGTGTGGACATCTGCTAGAAATGGAGGATCAAAAGGAGGACTATCATTTACAAAATGGTACGATTTTGCATCAAGTATATAGGGTTGTGGCATTGTTAGGTGAAGGAGGCTTTGGAATTACATACAAAGCTTATGATGAACAAACTGCAAGGCTTGTTGCAATCAAAGAACTGTATTCCAAAGATATAGTCAGACGGAATGTACGTTACTCTGTGGATGTAGCACTCGCTTATGATATACATACAGATGACTATGAAAAAACTAAGAAGCGATTTATTGAAGAAGCGAAGGCTTTGATGCAGTTTCGGGGAGAACAGGGGATTGTACAGATCTTGGATTTCTTTGAGGAAAATAATACCGCATATCTTGTGACGGAATATTTAGAGGGGAGGACACTGAAAGAGTATCTGAAACAGTCCGGTGCTTTGCCATGGGAAAAAGCCTACCGGCTTTTGTGTCCGGTGATGGAGTCCCTGGGAAGGATTCATGAAAAAGGAGTTATCCATCGTGATATCAGCTCTGCCAATATGATGATGGTGAAGGAGGAAAAGCTGGTACTGTTAGATTTTGGTGCCTTCAAGACTATACCGCAGGATACCTTTACAAACACTTCAATCTTTGCAAAAAGAGGATACACACCAATCGAGCAGTATTCGGGAAATGATGAAATAGGAACATGGACAGATGTATATGCTTTAACGGCTGTATTTTATGAATGCGTGACCGGGGAGATGCCGCCGGATTCCCTGCAGAGGGTGGTTTATGATGAGTATCAGACAATGCGGGCAAAAGGGTATCCTGTTCCGCAGGGAATAGAGGAGATATGCAGTAAAGGTCTGGCAATACATGTTGCGGACAGGTTTCGTGATATGCCGGATTTGATGATGGCTTTTGAAGCCCGGATAAGAGTGAAGCCCAAAAAGAAATCTTTATTCCTATGGATAGGGCTGATATTGGTGCTCCTTCTCATTGGTATCCTTGCTGTCGTTTTTTGAGGGAAGATGGGAAAAAGGGTAGGGATGTACCTGCAGGAGATAGAAGGGAGGGATTATGTTCTGGAAAAAAGAGAATCATTTGCCGTATGAGGTCATGATGGAGGAGTTATTTTATGCCGATATTGGTGATCAGGTCTTGGATCAGGTGAGCGGATCGGAGCATTGGGGAGATAATTCACATCTGCCGCTTCGGTACCGGTTGATTGGACAGGCTTTTGTGGAGCAGGAAGGACTAGATGAGCTAAATGAAGAACTGATGGAGCATGACTGCAGACCACTTTATGCAAGGAATAGTCTGGAATGTACCCTGATTTATGCCTTTGCAAATAGATTATCCTATACAGAATGGAGAAAGGTTTTTCGTGTATGTGAAAATATAAGGGATGGATGGGGGGATTACGAGAAAGAACGGAATCGTTTTTTTCAAAATAATCAGATCACTTTTGGGGAGCTGGAGGCCTATGTATTAGACTATTCAGATTACTCAGAAAATGGACTGAAGACACGAAGTATTACGTGGGTTCTGAATGACAGGCTTCAGGAGATGGCATCTGATTATGGTCAGTTCTTTCGGTTCTATGCAAGTGTGATGGATGAATTTACAGATGTCTACGAAAAGGCGAGGTACTATTTTTGTAAATATCTTTACTATCATTTGATGGAAAAGATTGCATTTTATATGAGGCAGGTTGGGACACGCATGCCGACACAGGAAGAACTGGCAGGGCTGCTTCCTATCAAGGCAGAATCTGTCCTACGCCGGAGAGTGACTCCGTCAGATGAGATTATGGAGGTGCTGCGGGGGTGTCCGCTTTCTCCGGGAACTTTGTTCGAACAGTTTAATGCCCATTTTTTCGGATATGTTTCCATGGATTGGGTAGAACTAATGTTGGAGGATATTGTCGATGTTCGTGAACTCTCAGAGAAAGAGATACATAAGCTGTCAGACCATCTCAGAGCTTTAATGTCCAAAAAGCAGCGGAAAGAGTGTGAGGAGAAAGAGGATGCTGTCATTGTGCAGGCAAAGATAAGGGAGCTGCAGCAGAAGGAGGGAGTAAAGGGAAGCAGGAAAGGAGAGACGACAATACGAAAATATCTGCGAGGAGAGCTTGATTTAGACCGGACGACTTTAATCTGTTTTTTGCTTTATTTCAGTTCCTCGGTCATATCCCGAAGTGAGATTCGGATATCCATAGATCGCATAAACGAGATATTGGATGAGTGTGGGTTTTCTATGCTGAGAAAGAAGAACGCATTTGACCGGTTTGTATTAAAGTACATAGAGAGCGATGACCCGGCAGATCTTCTGATGCTGGAAATGGATCAATATATTAGGGTTGGAAAGAACTTTTACCTGTATGAGATGTATACAGGTTCTACCAGTAATGCACAGGAAATCCGAAAGTTGAAAGAGAAGAATCTGATTTAGGAAATTGTGTTCATTCTGTGTCCTAAAAACAAAATGGGAGTTGTCATGGGATATCATTGTATTTGTAAAGAACAACGGAGCGAAATAAAAATGATGGAGGTAGGAAAAAATGGGATATTTTTTGGTTATGATTATCTTTTGTGTAATAGCTGTGATGCGGGCAAAAAATGGGAAACCGTGGATTTGGTTTGCCATAGGTGCTGTATTGCAACTGCTTTCTCTGCTGGGACTGCAAAAGCGCTATTCGGCTTTTGGTCTGGAAGATGCATTGAGTACGCAGTGGATAACATATTTAATTATTCTTGCGGTGTCTGCTCTTTTGATTTGCGTTAGAAAAAAAGCAGAGGAGAAAGAGGAAGATACGGGTTATGATATATGGAATGACGAAAATCATGAATGATGTTTTGAAACGGCTGATTTGATGAAAAGAAAGAAGGTGAGAACTTGGGCTATATATACATTGATACAAATTATCTTCATGGCTGGAGTTCTGATTCCTGTGTAGGTCAAGTGGACAGTAACGGCTATATCTATAATGGGGTGAATTACATTTCGGGATGGGGATCGGGAAGCTGTATTGGACGTGTGGATTATCAGGACGGTTTTGTATATGATGACCAAAATGTATGGAGCGGCTGGGCATCTTCGGCATGCAAGGGCTTTTTTGATATACCTATCTATGAAAAAGGGAAACCATCACTCAGTAATACTTTTATTATTATATTGGTATTCATGAGCTTTTTTGTGATTATGAATCAGGGTATGCCGTTGATTTTTTAAAACCGTATTATGGATGATAATGGAGACTGGATAAATACAGGGAGGAATCATTCCCAAAGATTAGTGCTATGTAGTGCAGGGATGGAAAAGAAAGGAGATTTACATGGACAAAAATTGGATAAAAGGTATGCTTATTGTAACGGGCCTCTGTGTAATGACCGGATGTACGAAAAAAGACGGGGAGAAGAAAGCGGAGCAGCCTGTCATAGATGAATCCGGGTATGCTGCCGGAGAAAGCAAGGGGATGGCATATCCTTTTGCACAGTCGTTTTCCGGCGGAGATGGTTCTGAGTCATCCCCTTATGAAATTTCCACAGCGGAGGAATTGGCCTTGCTGTCGAAGTATGTCAATAGTTCGGATAGGGAAGAGCGGAAAGAATATTCAGGGCTTCATTATATATTGACGGCAGATATTGTCTTAAATGATACAGAAAATTTTGAAAATTGGGGGCAGGAATCTCCAAAGTATTACTGGAATCCTATTGGAAACGGGGATTCTTATGCATCTTTTGAAGGAGATTTTGATGGAGCAGGGCATAAAATTTCAGGGTTGTATATTGATATTCCGTCTGGCGCACAAATTGATTCCAAGCAGGCGAATTATTATGTAGGTCTGTTTGGAAAAACGAAAGAAGCAGAAATAAAGAATTTGGCATTGGAGAAGTCTTTTATCCGTGTGGAAGGAAAAAATGCCGGGGTTGCGGGGATTGTTGCATATGGTTATGGCACGCAGATCAGAGCATGTATCAATCAGACAGAAATTAAGGTGGCAAGTGCAGAATGCGGAGGAATTGTTGGCTGTCTGTACGGAGAATCAAATGTAGTTGAGAATTGTGTAGAGAATTGCATAAATGAAGGAAAGATTACTGATTCTGAATATGGTGGCTGCGGTGGAATTGGAGGAAGGGTAGCAGGGATTATAAAAAACTGTAGGAATATAGGGGATATTTCGGGAAGTGGCATGGCTAATGTAGGTGGCATATGCGGAATTGGTGCTGAGGAAATATCGGGATGTATTAATGAAGGGGCAATAACTTATACGGAGGGTAAATATGACGGATGTGGAGAAATTCTTGGTAGTGGAGGTGGGAAAATATGGGACTGCAAAAATGTAGGAAAAGTCATGGGAAGTGGCTACATAGGTGGAATTATGGGAAGTGGGGGTGGAATGATTCTTGAAGATTGTGTGAATGAAGGAGCTGTAGTGGGTGAGGCAGACACTCAGCGTATGGGTGGCATCATAGGTGAGCTGAGAAGTAGTAAAAAATCTACGGTAACGATACGAAGGTGTTGCAATCAGGGAGAGATTTCAGAATCAAAAGAAAGTGAAAACGGTACATCAGGTGGCTTGTTCGGCGGTATTATGATTGACTACCAAGGTAAGATAGATATTTCAAACTGTGTGAATGAGGGGAGTGTGAAAGCAGAGGGAATGGCAGGAGGACTGACGGGTTTTTTTATGGTAACAAATGATAAAAAGGGCGTGCGTGAATTTAGAGTGACATCATGTAAAAATACAGGCGAGATTAACGGAGCAGGATGGGGAATCGGAGGGCTGATTGGAACGACTACATTACTTACGTTGGAGAAGGATGTTTTTCTGATTGAGGGTTGTGAGAATACAGGAGATGTGGTTAGCAATTCCGATGGAGCACAGACACTGACAGGTGGCATTGCAGGACACATTTTAATGGGAAAGGGAAGTGTAGAAATCAGGGATTGCAAAAATTCAGGGACATTGGATGTGATAATAGGAGATTTGTCCAATGAATATGTGAAAAACGCGGCAAAGGAAGGATTAGGTTCGGCAGTTGGTGGAATCGTAGGTTCGGTCAGTGATAGGGCAACTGTCATTGGATGTGTGAACACAGGAAAGTTTCTGGTTAATGGAAAGGAGGAAAGGGAAAGGCTGGTCCGGGCGAATGAGATGGTAGGATTATATACACATATGGAGAGAGAGTAGTAATATAAAAAATAATTATTTTTATATTGATGTAATGAAATAGAAGCGATAGAGAACATATACTAAGATCCCCAAAAAACAAAATGGGAGTTGCGGTGATGTATCATTATATTTGTAAAGAAAAACGGAGCTTAATTAAAACGGAGTTGGAAGGAGGTTAATGAGAGGGACAAATATGGAATGAACAAGGCAGTAATAGCTCTGTGGGTGCGAATATAGTATTTTAGGATGTAATGTAGTGTGACAACAGAAAGGATGGTGTCTTATGAAAAAACTTTATTATTTTTTAATGATCTGTGCATTGACAGTATTGAGTAGCAGTTTGACTTTTACAAATGCATCGGCGGCAGAACCGGATTATAATCCGTCCAGGGCATATCAGAATGGAACTTATTATCAAAAGTTGAAAGCGGTTTCATTAGGTGATAATCAGAATGAGAATCTGGTGGCTGTGGCATTGTCACAGGTGGGATATCATGAGGGCAATAACCTGAATGATATTTCGGGAACGAGCAAGGGTTCAAAGAATTTTACAGAGTATGCGAACACAAGGTATGGAGTAAAAGGTGGTGCAAACTGGTGTGCTTATTTTGTATCATGGAGCGCACGTCAGGCTGGGATTCCTGCAAATATCATTCCAAATGCAGCAGGGGTAGGAACATTAAGGAATGGCGCGGGAACCTACTATGACATTTCGTCAGGATATCAGCCGGTGGCGGGAGATTTATTCCTTTTGGAGCCGGTAAATAATAATGGAAATTATTATGTGGCAAACCGGGTGAACGGAAAGGCAAATCTGTCCAGCCATGTAGGCATTGTGACAGGCTATGACAGTGGTTCAAAACGGGTATATTTTGTAGAAGGAAATTCCGGATATAATAATGTTCGCTCCTCTAATTTCATCCTGCCTTCCCAAAGGGGAAATAATTTACATATTCAGGGATTTATGCATCCGTCTTATACAAAGGCTGCAAATGCGGCACCGGCAGCTCAGCCCAAGGCAGATGTCAGAGTAAATTTCGCGGATTATTTGGCAAAACAGAGCATCGGTACGACAAATGCCGTACTTGCCAAAACAATTACTGTGGAAAATACTTCTATTAACAGCGTATCAAAGGTTGGCATTATCTTATATGATTCCTCTGGAAGACAGCTGGCTTCAAAAGGAGAAAAGCCTGTTCCGGTCGGGAATAAAATCAATGCATGGTATGATGTGAATTTAGAACTGAAATGCCAATTGGCACCGGGCACAACTTATCAGTATAAGTTCTATGCGGTAGTAAATGGTTTGACGTATTACAGTACCACATGGTCGTTCCGGACAAATGCGGCTGTCACGGTGAATTTCAGTGCCTATGCGAAGAAATATTGGATTGGACAGACAAATGCAGTCCTGTCAAGAACGATCACTGTTCAGAATGCATCTATCAAGGATGTGAGCAAAGTAGGAATTGCCCTGTATAATGTGAACTGGCAGTATATAGGCGGGAAAACAGAAAAGCCGATTCCGGTCGGAAATCAGATCAATGCCTGGTACAATGTTAATAGCGAGCTGTGGGTAAGGCTGAACCGCAGGACGAAGTATTATTATCGTTTTCAGACAACACTAGGGGGAACGACTTACTATGGAGACTGGATGACATTTACGACAAAGTAAATCAGTTTGGATACATATAAATGGAATAGAAAATCAGAGTGAATCTTATCAGAGACATATCATGGTTCTGATAAGATTCCATTTTTCAAGTGCCAAGAGGTTGAAAAAGGTGATAAAGTTGGGCTTTATACATTGGCATGAAATATCTTTATGAGCGGAGTTCTGATTCCGGTGTGGGAAGGATGGATTCGGGTGCACCAATTTTTTAGAGATTATGCGGTCTCGGTATAGAAGAAAATAGTGAGCAAAGTATTTCGTTTTTTGGAGGGAGAAAAATTTATGAAAAAATACAAAATGTCAGCCATATTGCTAGCATGTGCATGCTTAGTAGGATGTGGAATAACGGAGAATGATTCTGCATCAAGTGTAGAATCAGAGGTTTCGGACAGTATAAGAACACAGAAGTCAGAAAATGTGACGGAACAGGAAACACATGATACATCAGAGATTCGTGAGAAGAATGCTGTAAATGGAGAAATATTATCCGATGGACGGGTGGATGAGGGGGATGGGATACGTTATTTCTTTTCGGAGGACAGAATGAGCATAAAAATACCGGACAGTTATGATGTATATCGTATGGAATATCCGGAAACCGATGAAGAAACTTTAAGACATCTTGAAATTACACAGGATCAATTGACGCGGTATTTACAAACCTCGAATTACGAAATTCAGGCATATCCAAAAGGACAGAGGATAGACGATAGCAACAGGGAAATCGAAGTCAATGTCAAAAAGGATAAATATAATGAAATAGGAGAGTTAAAGGATTTATCGGAGAAGGATAAAAAGAATCTGGCAGATGCCCTTGTATCTTCTTTTTCCGGTACGGATGGATATGAGTGGTTAGAGACAGGAGAATTTGAATTTATCGGATTTGACACGAAAATGTTGTCTTTTCAAAGAAGATATGCGACTATCACTGGCGGTGATATGATATATATTATATGGAACGATGACAAAAAGATCGAAGAAGATGATAAGAGATTTTTTGAAACAATTGTTCAGAGTTTTTCGAAAGAAAAGAAAATAGCAGAGAGCGAGAGTAGTGGTTCTGGAAAAGAATTATCTGCTCTTGCAGAAAGTGATTTTTATTTTTCAGCGGCTAAAGGTTTAGGAGAGAATTTAACACAGGAAGAAATTCAGTATGGATACTATTATGGTTTTAATAAAGATGTTTTAAAATACCAAAATTTATTTGGTGGTGAGGCTCTTAAGACATCTGAATTTACGAGCTATGTCTTTCCCAGAAAGACACAAATTGGAATGAACTTGCAATCATTTATTGAAAATTATGCTGTGGATGAAACAAATGCGGTACTTCAAAGCTGGGTGGGCTACAGTATGTTTTATGGTTTTTCCTTAAAAGACCTGGATGCTATAGGAAGGAAAAGCCAATGGCTGGACTTGGATATTGCATGGTATCAGAATGACCAAAACCAATGGATTAGAATGTCAGCAGAACAGGTAAAAGACCTTTTTTGCAATACCTTCAATACGGAATGTAAAGCTGTATATTCGATATCGGTAGATGCGAAATCTGAGTCTGGAATTCAGGAGATATTTTATATGTATGGAAGTCTGGAAGATTTTACGAAATACAATCAATGATAAAAGGATGAAAGCTGTAAAGTCAAATATGTATGGACAAGTGGCGGGGGGAATGGCAGCTATGTATAGAAAAAAATTTAATAGAAGATAAGGGTAGCAAGGCTGCCAGTATCCCTGGAAATTTCGGGTATGGATCTGGGAGGATAGGTATGGAGAAATGGAAGCGGTATTTTTTGATAGAGAATAAGGTGATATTAGAAGTATATGACAGGCGTAGTGGTTATGGAAATAAATGGTTTAATCGTTTTTATACAAGGAATGTGCAGGAGCATCAATGGGGAGATCGTCCTGACTTTCCGGATGAAATGATTGAGGAGAACCGTGTCATAGAGGTGGAGTATGATGAAATAAATGAAAGGATTGTATCATCCTGGGAATCAAAATTCCGGGAGAAAGACAGAAGATATTATCTGATAGGGGATAAAGTGGTTTTAGAAAAGTATGGCAGATACGATAGCTTTGGAAGATGCGATGATTATTATGTCAGGGATAAGGAAAGGCATTTTTGGAGGATTGCATTGGCGGTAGGTCGTCATGCAACTGAGGAAGAAATGAAGCGGAAGTATAAATGCGGACTAGTACACATTAACGGATTTGATGAGATTCTGGAGATAGAATATGATGAAGCGGAGGAAAGAATCCTCTCCTCCGCGAAAGTGGAATTTCCACGTGTTTATTACTACTGGCTGGATCAGGATATGGTGACGGGAGTCATGGATATTTGTTCTCTGGATTGGCGTGAATGGGATAAAATCAATGGCAAATGGGGAAATTTTCGTTCAGATTACGGGTATCATTTTTTTTATGATGGGATTATCCCGAAAGGTCATAAGTATATGGGGAGGGCTGTAAAGATATATTTTGACGAAACGACAGGGAAAATATTAGGTACAGAGTACGAGAGCATACCGAAAGAGGCGCAAGAACGGATTGCAAAAGTGAATCCAAAATATGTAGCCGAGGTAAGGGAAGCGAAGCTTTGTATAGAAAAGTGGAATCGAAATGTAAAACTGAAAAAGCTGACTCTTGGTGGAAGACCGGTGGGAAGGGAAATGCTGGAGGGAATTGAAAAATTAGATAATTTTTTAAGGGAGCATTATGCCAGATCAAGGATAGAAAAAGTAAGGGAGTATACTTGGGATTATCTGACATCATCCCATAGGATAATAGGAAATGATTTTTGGAGATTTGATATTTACCTGGGAGAGTCTGAGGGGAGCTCATGGCATCTGTATATTAATTGGACTTCAAAGAAATACACATTGGCAGAAATTGACCGATCCGAGCGGTATTATGACTTTCAGATGACACCGGAGGAGATAGGGGAGACATTTGAGTTTGAGACAGGAGAAGAGGCATTATATTTTCATGAAATTTTGATAGGTGAAATGAAAAAATATGGTGGTTCCGAAGTATATAATAGAATCCGGCCATATATTACGGGCAGACAGTTTTTTACAGACAGGGATTAGGAGTTGGTCATGCAGGGGAGGAATTTTTATGTACGGAGCAATCTTGGGAGATATCATAGGGAGTCCTTATGAATTTTATCGTGGAAATAAGACGAAGGAATTTGAACTTTTTTCTGAGGATTCAGTTTTTACCGATGATACGGTCATGACTGTGGCTGTTGCGGAGGCACTGATGGATGCCGGCACCGGTGTCACGGGAACAGAGATGAAGGAACGACTGGTGAAAAGCATGCAAAAGTGGGGGAGAAAGTATTCCTATGCAGGATATGGCGGTATGTTCTACCGATGGCTCTTTTCGGATATGACAGAACCATATAACAGCTTTGGAAATGGCTCTGCCATGAGAGTATCTTCAGTAGGATGGCTGTATGATACTCTTGAGAAGACCAGGGAGGTGGCACGATGGACAGCAGAAGTGACACATAATCATCCGGAGGGAGTAAAAGGAGCGGAGGCAGTGGCATCTGTCATATTCATGGCAAGGAATGGTGCGGATAAAAGCACCATAAAAAGATATGTAGAAGATAATTTTGGTTATGATCTTTCCAGGACGTGTGATGAAATCAGACAGGGATATCGGAATATGGCTACTTGCCAGAATACTGTCCCGGAGGCGGTCACTGCATTTTTGGAAGGACAGGATTTTGAGACTGTGATACGGACAGCTGTTTCGCTAGGAGGGGACTGCGATACTTTAGCTGATATTGCAGGGGCAATGGGCGAGGCTTTTTATGGAGTTCCCGTTAATCTGCAACAGGAATGTGAAAAGAGGATAGGAGAGGATATGAAAGCTGTTTTGAAACGATTTTATCGAACCCTTCGGCAAGGGGAATATCCTCAGAACCACATGGCTGATTTCTGGTCGGATGATATTTCAGAAAATACCATTTATAATGCACCGGAACTGGATATTTCCATGGAAGATCTTTATGCATCTCCGCGATTCTTGAAGAATTCTGTGGAACAATCATCAGAATCGGATATGCCTATGAAAATGCTTTATGCCTCACCACCGTATGAAGAAATACCTATGAATACGGTCTATGCATCACCCGGATTTGTGGGGAAATCAAAGGATTTGTTAAAAAGACTTTTGGGTGGAATCTTCCAAAAGAGATAACAGTTCAGCAACGGGTGTTGCACAGGAACATCAGTGCAGAAATGAGGTGAAAGATGGCAGAACATAGGAAGTATCGCTTGAAGTCATGTGTCTGGGAAATCACGCTTGCCTGCTGCTTTTCCTGTGCCTACTGCGGTTCTAAGGCGGGAAAGGCAAGAGAGGATGAGCTTACGTTAGAGGAGTGCCTTTCTGTGGCAGGGCAGTTAGCAGATTTGGGTTGTCAGAGGGTTTCTCTGCTTGGTGGTGAGGTATTCATGCGTGGGGACTGGGCAGATATTGTGAATGCTTTGACGGAAAGGAAGATAGGGATTGACAGTATCGGAAATGTGCGTGGTTGTGAGGCGATGTATGATGATTATTTCATTGAGGGAAATGTACGGACTTCTACACTAAAGGAAATCTGGGAAAGCCCGGATTCATTCCGGTATAACAGGGGATTTAAAACGGAACTTTTGACCGGAAAATGCAGGAAATGTACGTATGGGAGAGTCTGTGCAGGAGGATGCCGTTCGTATAATTATTTTGCACATGGAAAATTATATGAATCACCGTTCTGCGTAAGAAATACAGTATGATTTGTTTTGAGGAGAAAGGATTCTTATTATATTGTGTGAAAGAGAGAAAGTGATAGATATGGGGAAGATGAAATATTGCTATTTTTGTTTTCATTCATTGGTAATGGGGACGATGAATCCGAAAACTTTGGACTAGTATAACATTTTCTAATTACATACACATTTTACGCAGTCTGAAATTTTCTAATATAAGGCGTTTGAGGGAGGCGATGTGGTGGCATAGTTGACCGAAAACAACGCAACAGTAGGAAATTTCGTGTTTGAAAGGTGTGGTATTTTATCCGGATTTGGTGTATAATTGCAGAAAGAGGCAGGTGATGAAATGAGTGGGATGGAGATGGATGGCAAGATACAATGGCATCCGGGATTTGTGGCGGCAATGAATCTGGAGCTTGAAGAGAACCGGGAGGATTTGTTCTTTGAAGACGAATACAATCTGAATAAGAGACCATTAGAAATTGACCTCTTGGTGATTAAAAAAACAGCCGGGGTTAAGATAAAAAATGAGATTGGAAAATTTTTCAGGAGACATAACCTTTTAGAATACAAGTCACCTGAAGACTCTCTTAGCGTGGATACATTGTATAAGGTACTTGCATATGCGGCATTGTATAAGTCGTATGGGGACACGGTAGATGCAATTTCTGCGGATGATATTACTGTAACACTTATGAGGGAGGGGAACCCGGAAGATTTGTTTCTGTATTTAAAAGAGCATGGTGCAGAAATCAGCAATCCGTTTTGTGGGATTTATTATTTGGAGGAAAAGTATCTCTTTCCTGTTCAGATTGTAGTCGGCAAGGAATTAGACGCTGCAAGTCATGTGTGGTTGAGGGCACTTTCTGCTCATATGCAGAAGCAGGAGATGTGGAATTTTTTGGAAACGGTAAGCCGGATTACAGAACAGGGGAAACGGGAATTTGCGGATTCGGTTCTTGAAGTGAGTGCCAGGGCAAATATAGAGCTGATAGAACTATTGAGGAAGGAGGATGATGGTATGAGTGAAGCTTTGATCGAAATTTTTGCACCTGAGATAAAAAAGATTGTGGATATGCAGGTAAAAAAGAAGGTGGAGGAGCAGGTAAAGGAGAGAGTTGAGAAGCAGGTAGAAGAACAGGTAAAGGAGAGAGTTGAGAAGCAGGTAGAGGAAGTTACAGATAATAAAAGAATTGCACAGCTTATTATAACGTCAAGAAAATATGGAGCAACAGATTACGAAATTGCAATAGATATTTCGGCACAGTTCCAGTATTCTGAAGAGGATGCGAAAGGAAAGATTGAGGAATATGATGCGGGATTGATACACGTATAATGAATATGTGAATCAAAAGTGAAGCCATCGTGCAGAGAGCTTATGCGATGAAAAGCATAACGCATCTTCGATGCTTTGGCGGCTTCGAGATGTTCAAAGTATGGATATTTTGATAATTAAACAAAGGGTTGTAAAGGTAGAAAGTGGGTATCTATGTCAGATGAAGAAACAAAGCAAATGCTTATTGACCAATATTTTATGCTTCTGGAAATAAAAGCAGCAAACAAAGAAGAAAATAAAGTGCTTGACAGACGAATTTTATTAACCAAAATGAAGCTTTCGTCTTATGATTTGGATTTAGAAGCCCTTGAAAATTTATTTCAATAAAACTGCCAATATAGTAAAAATCCTTTACAACTCTTAATTCAATTTTGAAGATATGGAGTTTGTATTCTGGCTTGGGAATTTACAGAATAATGCAGTGCAGAGAAAGGGAGAGGTGAAAAATATGAGGACATTTTTAGATGATGCATGGGAGAAAGGCCTGATGGAGCGCCTGATTCGACAAATATATAAAAAAATGCTCCGCGGTCAGGAACCGGCGCAGATTGCGGAAGACTTGGTAGAGGAGGAGACAGTCATTCGGGAAATCTATGATATCATTAACCGCTCCCTGCCGGATTTCGATTCGGAAAAGGTCTATCAGGAACTGAAAAAGGAAAAAGCGGTGGTGTAAATGGTGGCTCGGAGCCTGGTTTTCGCCGGAATGTTAAAAATGCCTTTCTGCGGTAAAGCAATATCACAGGAGGGTATTTTTTGTCGTGCAAAACATAGTTTTTAATGACAAATGGGATTTGCCATGTTATATTATACTCATTAACGTTTAAATTTGTCGGCTTTCGTAAAACAGACACTGGCTGACTGTCTGTTTCCACGAAAGCCAGGCAAATATTAGTGTTAATCCGTATATATAAAGAAAAAAGAGGAGTATATATGCAGCTAAGCCCTGCCTTTTATGGTATCAGGCAGGAATTATGATGGTGATAGAGCGAAAGAATATTGTTTCAAAGAAAGAGAGGATAAAATGGTGACTGAATTACAAAGTGCAATCGAGGTACTTTCACATGCGGACAGAATATTTCCACGAGCTGCTTTAGAAACAGTGGCAGCCTGTAAGGAGGAAGCGATTCCGATACTTCGTGCTTCCATAGAAAGTGCCATGGAGGATGTGGATAGTACAGAGGATGATTTACTCTGCTTCTATTCTTTGTTTTTACTGGGAGAATTTCAGGATAGAGAGTTTTTTCCGAAGTTTATGGAACTTGCGACAATGCCACGGGAAGAGTTGGACTATGTGCTTGGAGATGTCATCACTGCAGGATTTAATGATATTCTCTATAATACCTATAATGGTGATCTGGCACTTTTGAAAAAAGGTATTTTAAATGAAAACGCGGATGAATATGCAAGGTCAGCATTATTGGATGTGATGGGACAGTTATATCTGGATGGGACGATAGGGAAGCAGGATTGGAAGGAATTTTTAAAAGAAGGTGTGCATAGTGGAGAGGAGTATAGTTATTTTTATGATGCTCTGGCAAATGTGATCTGTGACTGTCATTTTGTGGACATGCTTTCGGAAATAAAATATTTATATGATAATGGTTTAATGAATCTCATGACACTTGGAGAATATGCAGATTGTGTAGACTATATGTTTGAATATCGGGATTCTGAAAAAAAATTTTGTGATACTCCGATACAAACAATCGATATGCTGCAGGGCTGGGCGATGTTTGAAGATGAGAAGTCAGAACAGGAGAGGAAGGAAAAAAGAAAGGAATACGAAAGGCTTTTGCGAGAGAAAGAGAAGGAAGAAAAGAATCAGAAGAAGAAAGGCAAGATAGGGAGAAACGATCCCTGTCCATGTGGCAGTGGGAAGAAATATAAGCATTGCTGTCTGAATAAGCCGAAATCTCTGTTGGATCAGATAGAAAGCGAAGAGGAGAGGAAGCAATGTCTTAGAGAGTATCCCTATATCGGCGAGGAACGTCAGGAGGGCAGAGAGTATTTAGAGGACTATTTTGATGCAGATGCGATAGAAATTGACCGGATTTTGTATCTGGGACTGAAACACCGTCCGGGACTGATATGGAACAGGAATGAGGAAAAAGAGGAGAAACGCTCTGTATTATATTTAGAGCAGGCATTTGAGCTGTTTGTGAAAAAGACGAAAAAAGAAGAAATCCGCACCTTTTCGGAATATGATCAGAAATACAGTATTCATTATACTTGTAAGGAATGGATGGGAAAGTTTTTGGATTTGCTGGAGAAAAATGGAAATAGGGCAATTTATGAGGTGGTTGAAAAGGTTTGGAGGGAGATGAATCAGTAAAGTAAGGGGAAAATACGCTGCGTGCCAATTGGAAAAGAAAAGATGAGGAGAAAATATGCTTCAGAAAACATATCAGATTTATGATTTTGATCATGGGAAATTGGAAAAGGTTTTACAGGAGGTTCAGGAGATGCCTGCTTATAAAAGTGCAAAGCAGGTGCTTTTAGTAGTGTATGAACAGAATTGGGACAAGCTTAAAATCAAAAAGAAAACAGAGAAAGTCAGAGAATTTTTGCCAAAGACAGAAATCGCAGGCATAAATCACAGGAATGAGTGGAATTTTTTAGAGCTGCAGAGAGAATGTTCAATCTTTAGTTTTCTTTTTTTTGAAGAAAAAACATTTACGATTTTTCACTATGATTTAAAAAGGTTTTCGGACAGGGAGCTTGGGAGGGCTCTGAATGAGGATGTAAAATCACAGAAATCCGCAAAAGGTGCCATGATTTTTTTGGCAGAGCTTTTTCGGAATCTGGATGAAATGTTAGCGGAAGCAGAGAAAGGAATCGAGGAGCTTCCTGTCTTTGGTGCGCCTTCTGCTTTTTCGAGTTTTTTTGAGACGGACGGTGTGGGATATGTATTTGACGAGGAGGATTGCTACGAGGAGCATATGATCGCTGTCGTCTTTTCGGGAGAGGAAATCTATCTAAAGGTTTCCTGTATCTATGGCTGGACACCGATAGGAAAGCAGATGACCATTACGAAGATGGATGGGGTATTTCATGTCCTGGAGATTGACCACAGACCGGCAGCTGAAATCTATAGAAAATACATGGGGTTAGAAGATACAAATGCCATCATGGCAAATATTTGTGAATTTCCCATTACGATTGATAAACCGGAGGGGGTGGCTGCCAGAATTCCGGCAGGGTGCTATCCGGATGGAAGTATGATGTTTGCGGCCCCGCTGCATGAAGGAGACCATATTCGGTTTTCTTATGGGGTTGTCGATAATATTCAGACAGAAGCTTTTTACGACAGCTACCGTTACAGGGATTTCGTTCCGGAAGGGATGTTTTTAATCGTGTGTATGAACCGCGTCATTTTTTTGAAGGAATTGGAAAAGATAGAGCTGAATTACTATAGGGAGTTTGGACCGGAGTTATCATATCTTCATGGAAATTCTGAGATTTACAGACACCATGGGACTGGCTGGGAGCTAAACAGTGTTTTAGTCGCAGTAGGGCTCCGGGAAGGAAAGCCCGGAGCAGTGCATCCTTCGAAATATGAGACCTGCGAGGTCGGCGCAGGGATAACCCCGGAGTTAGCGGGGATAAAGAAAGAGGATTCTCCGGCAGCGGAGAAAGAGTCAGCAAAGGAGGAGACAGAGGAGGAAAGGTTAAGAAAGCTGTCTGCAGATATCCAGAAGCTTCACATACCGATAGAGTTCCGGCTGATGAATTTTATGCGTGCTGTGACAGAGGATTTAGAGGAGTTGGCTGAGGAAGCGCGCTCTGCGAGCCGGGCGAAGTCCAGCTTTTTATCAAATATGTCCCATGAAATCAGAACCCCGATCAATGCAGTGCTGGGACTGAATGAAATGATTTTACGGGAAAGCGGGGAAAAGCAGATCAGAGGATATGCGATGGATATTCAGAGTGCGGGAAATACTCTGCTGACACTGATCAATGATATCCTAGATGTTTCCAGAATTGAGTCAGGAAAGATGGAGATTGTATCCGAGCGGTATGACTTGTCCAGCATGATTCATGATCTGGCACAGATGACACGCCTTCGGGCAGAAAAAAAGGAGCTGGAATTTTTCGTGCATGTTTCTGAGGAGCTTCCATCGGAGCTGTACGGTGATGAGGTCAGAGTAAAGCAGGTTTTGACGAATATTTTGACAAATGCGGTGAAGTATACACCGACAGGCTCTGTAACGCTTCGGATTGATGGACGCAGAGAGGGCGATGTGGAAATTTTACGCTGTGAAGTGGAGGATACAGGAATCGGCATCAAAGAAGAGGATTTACCGAAGCTGTTTGATGCGTTTCAGAGAATCGAGGAAAAAAGAAACCGGCAGATTGAGGGAAACGGTCTGGGGATGAATATCACGCAGGAGCTGCTTTTTATGATGGGAAGCCGTCTGCAGGTGGAGAGTGTTTACGGGTCGGGCTCGAAATTCTGGTTTGAATTAGAGCAGAAAATCATAAGCGATACGCCGATTGGAAGGTTTGAAGACAGGATAAAACAATCTTCGGAGGAGTA
>JAFVAA010000320.1 GCA_017476305.1 Lachnospiraceae bacterium | reverse complement strand
TTTCTTTCCTACCTAATTCATTATTAATAAAGATGAGCAGACAATTACTGTTAAATGTATTGATATAACGAATATCCTCTGCCATCTCCATGACCATACGGATACCGATATTTGTATCAACAGACTGCATCTTATGGATTTCATGATATTTCTTCGGGTCAAATTCTTCACAATAGTCACGCAGACTTAAACTGATTTTCCCCTCTCCGGCATAGAGCCTGTAATCTACACAGACTCTGGCTTTATTTCTGGATCTGCCATGGCGTACAATATTCCCTGCCATCTCCTCCACGAACAGTGCCATCATATTGGCATGACGCGCATCCACCCCATGTGCCAGACAGAATGCGGAAGCTCTTTCGCTTTCCCTGACCACTTCTTCCATCGTGGAAATACTGGCACATAAATTATCCTCCTCTTTTCCTCCAAAGCCATCCGGCAGAAGCATATAATCCTCCAGCTTTCCCGGAATCCCCTTGCATCTGACACAGAAGACCACAAACATGATCAGGATCAGAAGAAGCTTTCCCACAGCGATCGATGCCATAATCCCCTTTGACCCAAAGAGCATGCCGAGAACAAAGGCTGTAGAAACCGGAATAAAAAAACGTTCTGTAAAACAAAGGATGTTCACTGCCTTGCGGTTCTGAATCCCCTGCAGATAATCCTGATACGTCTCAATGATACCATCCAGACACAGCCCCAGGGCCATGCACCGGATACTGAAGATAGAAAGCTGCACCACCTCAGGATCACTGGTATAGATTCGCGCCAGAAACTGTGCGCCCAAAAATACAATAACGGCGACCACAAACGTAATCTTAACACAGGTCACCATCGCATAGGAAAAAACCCGCTTTAAACCAGCCTTATCCGAAGCACCATAATACATGGATGAAATCGTAAGAAGTGTCTGCCCGATACCGATGCTGATACAAAACATCAGCATATTCAGGTCACTCTGCATCCCTTTCGCAGCAACAGCAGCTGTACTTACCGCCACATAGAGATTGATCCGGTTCGTCCCGATATCTCTTAAAATGGTCGCAAGACGTTTCACAAAGGAAAGAGAACCGCTTTTTATGATGGAAATAAAATGTGTGGAAGAAAATGCCTTTAAGGAAAAACGGAAATATCCGGATTTTCTGATAAAATGTGCGGACAGCAAAAGGAGCTGTAACCACACCGCTATCGCAGTAGCAAGTCCCATCCCGAATATTCCCCCTCGAAAAAGGAGTGCATTTAACAGGTCTCCTGCAATATCTGCTATGCATAACACGGTGGCAGACAGGGATACACGCTTTTTCCCATTATCCATTACTAAAAACGGGCCCAGAATCTGTACGAGGATAACTGCCGGAACTCCAAATAGATAACCATGCAGATATCTCAGCATATATCCATACAGATCCGGACGTTCACGAACGGAAACGCCACAGATCCGGAACAAAAAACCCGGAAAAAAAACTCCAAGCAGGATAAAGAGGGTGGCAAGCAGCACACCAAAGATCACAGAAAAGGAAAATACTGCATTCGCCTCTTCCTGCTCACCCATTCCCACCTTATTAGAACAAACAATCTGCCCTCCCACTGATACAAAACTGGTAAACACCAGAAGAATATTTATCATGGGGCTGAGCAGGGATACCGATGAATAGGCATCCGCCCCTAAAAAGCGGCTGGTCACGATCCCATCTATGATATTTGCCACGACTCCTGTTACCTGCGTAAAAATCATGACAACAGCCGCCGGCAGGAACATGCTGGCAATCACATCTTTTTTCTTTTTTTTCACTTGCTTTTTCCATTCCTTTCATCCATGGAACTGTAGATAATCTACAGTTCCATGGTCATATGCT
>JAFVAA010000319.1 GCA_017476305.1 Lachnospiraceae bacterium | reverse complement strand
TCCGGATCCCAATGGTGTCGGAGCCATTTTCTGTATGAAGCAGGCTTTGGCAGATAGCGGGCTTTCCCCGCAGGAGATTGGATATATCAATACACATGGAACTTCCACGCCGGTAGGAGATGTGATAGAGGCTGCAGCGATTGATACGGTATTTGCCGGGTGTCAGTCAGATGTGCTCATCAGTTCTACGAAGGGAGCTACCGGACATATGATGGGAGCTGGTGGGATTACGGAGGTGATTACCTGTCTCCGTTCGGTTCAGACTGGTATCATACCACCGACGTTAAATCTTGCCGTTCCGGATGAAAAGCTGCCAAAGCTGCATCTGGTAGCTGAAAAGCCTGAGAAAAGAGAGATAAAAGCAGCCATGAGCAATTCCTTTGGATTTGGCGGGCAGAATTCCTCTGTAATCGTAACTGCTTTTTAAGGAATACCTCCTCTGGGGGAAACGAAGAAATTTCGCATGTTCACGGTGTTATTGAAGACAGTAATTACAGTTCTTTATGTATGATAAAGTGATTTTTCTTGCTGAGCCGGGTATCCCGGCTCAGAGCTCTTTTGGATTATCGTTTGTCAATATATCATATCCTATCCAATAGATTCAATAGAATTTTAAAAAGCAATAGGGAATTCAGACTATTTTAAGTATTTTTGTGAAATAGTCTGAATTTTGTCTTATAAAAACTTGTGATATATGAAAAAAAAGTATATAATTAGGGCATCGTGATGATGGGGCTGAAGGTAGTCATAGCGGCTTGGGAGAAAATGTTTGAATTTGGAGGATGATATGGCAATTTTAATGGGTGATACGGTAAATGATGAAAATGGGATGGAGATTTTAGAGCATGGGAAGGCGGCTTTTCCTGTCGCTTGTTATGCTTGTGATTTAGAATACAGGGAAATTCCCTGGCACTGGCATGATGAATTTGAGGTGCTTTTTGTAATAGAAGGGGCGGCTGTGGTTCTGATTGGAAAGGAGCAGCTTCATCTGCCTGCGGGAAGGGGAATTTTCATCAATGCAGGGACCTTACACAGTGTTGCCCATGCGGGGGAGGGAGTCTGCAAACTGCGTTCCATCTGCTGGCATCCCAGACTTAGCGGCGGTCGTGATGATAGTATTTATTGGCAGGAATATACAAAGGAGCTTTTAAAAGAACAGTCCTGTTCTTATCTTTTTTTGGAGGAACTCGGAGAAAGCGGCAGGGAGGCTGTTCTGTATTTTTCAGATGCCTGGGAAAGGGCTTCGAAGGAGTCGGCGGGTTATGAGTTCGATCTGCGGCACGATCTTTCAAAGATTCTGGTATATGGATATTTGCGGCAGAAAACGGAAAACAGAAAGCAGAGTGAGAAAGAAATTCGTACAGAAAAGCGTATGAAGCAGATGATTGAGTTCATAAAAGAGAATCTTTCTGTGCAGATTACGATTGATGAGATTGCAGAAAGTGCGGGAGTGAGTGTGAGTGAGTGTCTGCGGTGCTTTAATTCCATGTTTGGGATCACACCGATTCGCTATACCAGAAAGCTTCGTCTGGAAAAGGCGGCAGGGATGCTCAAAAGAGGGAGCAGTGTTTCCGAGTGCTCTGTACTTTGTGGCTTTGACGATATGAGTTATTTTGCGAGGGAGTTTAAAAAGCAATATGGCTGTAAGCCAATGGAATATAAAAAGAGGATGAGACAGAAGAAATAAAAAAAGGTCTTGACAAACTGCATATACTGTATATAATGATAGATATACAGTATATGCAGTATAGACGATGTATGCAGCATCCCAAATGTATGCGGCATCCGAATGTACGTAAAATAGAAATATATTTGGTTAGTGGGGATACATTCGGATATTAAAGTTTGATGGTGGCATACATAGAATCCATGGATAAGGAGAGATGATTTTGAAAATTATTATCAAAAGTCAGTCGGAGCTCCCGATTTATGCGCAGATTGTGGAGCAGATCAGGACACAGATCTTAAGTGGAGAGATTGAGGAGGGAACCATTTTGCCTTCTATCCGGAAGCTGGCGAAGGAAACCGGGGTGAGTGTGATTACGACTACGAGGGCTTATAGTGAGCTGGAGGCGACAGGATACATCGCTTCTATGCAGGGGAAGGGGAGTATTGTGCTGCCCCGGAACAATTCCCTTTTAAAGGAGCAGCATCTAAAGCATATAGAGGAGTACCTGACGGAAGCAATTCGGACGGCAGAGCTTTTGCAGCTCAGTAAAAAGGAATTCCAGGAGATTTTAGATACTTTATGGAAGACTGGGGAATAGAAAAAGCCATCGTAGTGCATTCAGAAGGATATGTGTTACCATTTGCGGACGACTGCTCCGTGAATCGGGTGAGAATCGAAGCATTGAGAAAGGACGGGGATATCTATGGACTTATTGGAGGTAAGAGGACTATCAAAAAGGTATAAGGGTTTTTCTTTAGAGGACATCAGTTTTTCTATTCCGCCGGGGTTTATCATGGGGTATATCGGACAGAATGGTGCCGGGAAGACTACGACGTTAAATGCGATTACGCATCTGACCAGGGCAGACCGGGGGGAGGTTTTTCTCGATGGGAGGTCGTTTTATGAGGATCCTGCGGGGTATCGTGGAGAAAGCGGATCTGTGGGGGATGGGTTTCATTTTCCTGTGGATATGACACAGGGGGATATTAAGAAGATTCTGAAATCCTTTTATCCCCGCTTTGACGGTCAGCAGTATGAAACATATATGGAAAAATGGGACCTCCCAAAGAAGATGAAGCTAAAAAAGTATTCTCGTGGGATGAAGGTAAAGCTGATGTTTGCTGCAGCACTTTCCAAGGATACGAAGCTTCTGATCCTGGATGAGGCGACAAACGGGCTGGATCCGGTTGTCAGGAGGGAAATTTTAGGACTTTTGCAGGATTATATCGCAGACGGCAGAAAAAGTGTCCTTTTTTCTACACATATTATGGAAGATTTACAGAATATCGCAGATTATATCTTTTTTATCGACCAGGGGAAAAAGATTCTGTTTGATACCAAGGATGAGCTTGTGGATAATTTTCTTTTAGTAAAAGGCGGACTGGAAAATCTGCAGCCTGAGCTTGAAAGGGTTCTGATTGGGATAGAGCGAAAGGAATATGGGTTTTTGGCATTGTATGATACGAGGCGTGAAGGGATTCTTCCCGCAGGGCTTACGGTGGAAAAGCCATCTATCGATGAGATCGTGGTGCATATCATAGACGCGAAAACAAAGTCTTTCTAGGGTTTTGCTTTTGGATGTGGGGATAATATTTTGAAAGGATAGGTGACAGGATGCGTGTGTTTAAATATATGATGGTGGATTTTTTGAAGGTGAAGAAGAAGCTTTTTATTTTTTTGATACTGGTTCCGGCATTCGGGGCGTGGATGGGCATGGGAAAAGGAAACACGGAGGTCTCTTTTGTGTTCGCTCTGTCCTATTGTATGTTTGCCGGGATCATCATGGCAGGGCTGCCATATCAGTACGAGAAGGCAGAAGAAAATGGTTTCCTTTATATGCTGCCCGGGAAAACGCAGGAGCAGGTTTTCGGACATTTCCTGTTTGGCTTTGCGTGTATGCTGATGGGATATCTTTTGGGAATTTTGTGCGGAGGGATCGGCTTTTTGCTCAGGCCGCAGGAGAGCTTTTTTTCGATGGGAGAGCTTTCCGGGTTCTCTGATTTTATTCATGTCTCCTTTCTTCTTCTGGGAGCTGGTCTTCTGGTCGTGACGGTTCAGGATCTTTTATGCACTATTTTTCAGTTTGAAAGCGTGCAGGTGATGAACCTGATGCGTATCCTGCCGGGGTTTCTGTTCTTCTTTGGAGGCATGATCTTTATGGAGGGGGGAGCTGACCGGGGGATGGAAGCTCTTACATTCCTATACCGCCATAGCGCCATGTTTTTTCTTGCCTGCGTGCTGATTTTTCTGGTGGTGGCGTATATCGGTGGAAGAATAGCGACGGGCAGAGAGTAAGGATGGTTTGAAATGAAAATAAGGTCAATTGTATTAATGAAAATGTTTCTCATTAGTACGGTTGACTTTTTTTTGTATATTAGATATATTTAATAAAGGTTAGTCAAATCTAACTTATGTTTGAAAAGTAATACCATGTCCTGTGCATTTACAGAAGCTGCCAGATATATTTTATTTGGGCATTGTACATAATACATACAGGTTTGGGAGGTGTGAGTCTATGAGCAGAGAGGTTCTATCTATGATTCAGAAAATGGATCTAAATGATTTGGATTTACAGATGGCGATGCAGTGTGCTCCGCTTTTTGCCGGTCTAAAGGTATCCAATCTTTTGATCGTAGATACGGAAAACCGAAGCAGGGTGCTTCAGATTTTGAAGAATTCACAGATTGCTCATATTACTCTGTCAGAGTTTGAAGGAAGGGTTACGATGCTGCTTTATCGTAATGAGGAGCTGAGAGGATATTTTGAAGACCAGCGTGTAAAAAATCTTTTGCAGTTTCTGGGCTACGAGAATACTTCTTTTTGGCAGCTTTTGATGAAATTTCGGGAGAGATTTCAGTTCTATCAAAGAGAGAGCCAGGATTTTCCGCATGAGATGGGATTGTTCTTAGGGTATCCTGTGGAGGACGTGGCAGGCTTTATTAAGAATGAGGGGAAAAAAAGCCTTTGTACCGGTTATTGGAAGGTGTACCGGAATCCAAAGGAAAAGGTGACGCTTTTTGAGCAGTTCGAGCAGGCAAGAGAAAGAATGATACAGTATATATATGGTGGCGGCAGTATCTGCCAGATTGCTTTATAGGAGGGACAGCATGAGTGTAGTGATAGTAGGCGGCCATGACCGCATGGTTCAGAAATATAAAGAGATTTGTAAAAAATATCATTGCAAGGCGAAAGTGTTTACACATATGACGACTCAGATGAGTAACCAGATCGGAAAGCCGGATCTGATGATTTTATTTACAAATACGGTATCCCATAAAATGGTGCATTGTGCGGTGACAGAGGCAGCGAAAAATAATACGGATATTGTCAGATGTCATACGAGCAGCGGAACGGCACTCCAGGAAATTTTAAAGGAGGCTGTTGGCTGATCCGGCTATGCATGGACTACGGACATAAAACATAAATAAAAGAAACGGAAGTTTTTTCTGCTGATGCTATTGAATATAAAAT
>JAFVAA010000318.1 GCA_017476305.1 Lachnospiraceae bacterium | reverse complement strand
CAGGTGAGACCGTCGTAAAGACATGGGATTTTAATGACGGAATCGGAGGCTGGCAGAATGCCGGCTGGGACTGGCAGTATGATGGCACAGCAGCTACAGTGGAAGCAGAGAGTGGCATGTTAAAGGTGGCTGTAGACTATAGCAAGGGTGCAGATAACTCCTGTAGTCAGATTGGCATTGGGGAGTGGGGAAAGGTAGATTTAAAGGATGTGACAAAGACGACCTTTGATTTCTATTATGATCCGGCGAAGCTGACGAAAGGAACATTTACAATTAAAGAGGTTTTACAGGCAGATGAGGATGGCAACCCGAGTGCAGTAGAGGAGACGGCTTCTATTGATACGGAGAGTGCTGTAGATGCAGATGTAGAGGGGCTTTCCGGATGGAAAAAGGTACCGGTTTCCATTACCTTTGATCCGATTACGAAAGATATCTGTAATGTAGTGCTTTGTCTGGTGAGCCAGAATACTACCTATGCCGGTGCGCTTTACATCGATAATCTGGAGATGAAGGCAGCTGCAGCCGCTGAGGATATTTATGTGGATGCGACAAAGGAGACGAAAGAACAGTCGCCGGTTTCCGTAGCAGATGGAAAGCTAAAAACCTTCGATAAGTCCGGTGCAGAGAAGACCACTGCGCTTTCAGACAGCATTAAGATGGTAGATGGAAATGCAGATGCCGGTACGAAGGCAATCTATAGCTATCTGCAGGCGATGGGAGCTTCGGACAGTGTGATCTTCGGACATCAGGATGATACATGGCAGAAGGCGGGAAGCTCTGAGCTTTCATCATCAGATACAGAGGATGTCGTAGGAAGCATCGCCGGTGTCGTAGGTATCGATACACTTTCCATGGTTGGAAATGAGTGGAGTGCAGAAAGGTATAACAAGGAGATTGTCGCCACAGAGGAGCTTCCGGACACGGAGAAGCTGCCGGAGACAGCCGCAGGAAATGTGACGGCTGCTGCGAAGCTTACGAACCGGAATATCGCAGACGGTGCTATCATTACACTTTCTGCACATATGCCGAACTTCTCCATCGTAAAGGAAAATGCAGGCTATGATGCAGCGAAGGATCCGACCTATGCAAAGTATGATTTTTCCGGATATACACCGAATACGATTTCAAATGATGTGATGAATGAAATCCTGCCGGGCGGTGCTTATAACGAGGTTTATAAAGCATTTCTGGATATGGTCGCAGACTATGCATCACAGGTCGAGGGTACGGTTCTATTCCGTCCTTTCCATGAGAATACCGGCAGCTGGTTCTGGTGGGGAAAAGCATTTTGTAATGCGAGCACCTATAAAAATGTATTCCGCTATACGGTAGAGTATCTGCGTGATACGAAGAATGTACATAACTTTATCTATGTCTATGGTCCGGGAAGTGAAGCAGCTTCGGTAGAGGAGTACGGCGAGCGTTATCCGGGAGATGCTTACGTGGATATGGTCGGTTTTGACATGTACCACCGTTATGTGAAGGCAGATGATACATGGTTCACTTCCTTCAAGGAGGAGCTTAAGATCGTAGATGATTTCGCAAAGGCACACGGGAAGCTCATCGCTGTGACAGAGACAGGTGTAGCGAGTGATCCGGATAAGGGAGATAATCAGACTGCCCTTCATAAGACGGGAAATGAGCAGAAGGACTGGTACAATACGAAGCAAAATGCGGTTTCTGAGTCCAATGCTTCCTACTTCCTGCTGTGGGCGAATTTCAGTGAAAAGGACGGTTTCTATACGCCTTATGTGAAGTCCGTGAGTGAGAACGGTGTACTTCATGGACATGAGATGTTAGATAATTTCATTGATTTTTACAATGATCCAAGAAGCGTCTTTGCCAAGGAGCAGAAGACCGCTTTGGCAGGATTAAAGGATACTGTGAAACCGGCTGCAGCTGCTGCACAGGAGAGTGCTTTTGGCTATATCATAGCACCTGTTGGCGGCAGGAGGATTTTAGAGCCTGTGACTCTTACTGCGTATGTATCCGGCATTACAGAGAGCACGGTAGTGAAGTTTGACTGTTTCAGCGGAAAGGATGCTGCCTGCGGTGAGACAAAGGTTTCCGGAAATACAGCTACTGCGGAATTAAGTGCAGCGGATCTGGCTTCTCTGCCGGAAGGTGTCGGGGAAATCAGATTATACATTGATGGGCAGGTGGCAGATGAGATCAATGTCATCTTTAATATTCCGGAGCCGGTAAAGGATCCATATGAGATTGATAGCTTTGAAACCTATTTTGGTGAAGCTTCCATCATACAGAAGGAATGGGCTACGAATAAGGGTACCGGCTGTACGATTGATTTAGCACTGACGAATGATACAGATAAGGTCTATGATGGCTCCTACAGTCTGAAATTCAGCTATTCGGAAAATGGCGGAGGCTGGGCTGGTG
>JAFVAA010000030.1 GCA_017476305.1 Lachnospiraceae bacterium | reverse complement strand
CCTTTTCCTAATTTCATAATAGAAACCTCCTTATTTTGTATTTTAAACAGGATTTTCCATCACGCTTGTCCGCATTTACGTAATTCTGATCCTATTTGCTGCAAACTATATTATAGCACCCATCTGCCAATTTAAGTATTCAAAAATCATCCAAAAGAACATCCTTTCCTTGTGCAGTTTTCACAAAAATCATGTCGGTCTCTTGTCCGTTTTTTATGGGAACGAAGTCTCCTGCAGAAAAAAGCCCCCTGCGAACTCCGCGGGGGGCTTCTCCTACATCCTCTCAAAAGGATTTCATCCGGCAATTATTTGAATTTCTTATAGGAAGTCTTCTTATTTAGAAACTTCACATTGGCTGCTGCAGACGTACCGGAAATCTTGATCGTCTTTTTACAGCCTGTAAACGCAGCCTTATTTACAGAAGTCAGCTTCGCCTTTAAAGTGAGCGTAGACAGCTTCGTACACTTTGCAAATGCATTTTTCGGAAGCTTCTTGATACTCTTATTTAAGGTAATCTTTGTTGCCTGTGCTCCCTTAAACGCATTCGCTGCAAGTGCGCTGATGGTATAGGTCGCTTTTGAATCCTTCACCGTAGGACCAAGTGTCAGGGACTTTGCTTTCTTCCCTGCTGAGGTTAAGCCTACGACAGAGACCTTCCCTTTTGTCGTAGTCGTCTTAGAACCTGCTACGGTCTTCTTTGCAACCTGTGTGATCTTATATTTGAAGTTTCCACTCGTAAAAGTTGCGCCCTTCTTTTTCCCAAGCGTGCTCGTCTTATAGGTTCCTTCGAAATCTCCGCCGGATACGGTAAAGGTCACAGAAATACTCTTTGTGGCAATTCCTACATCCGAAGTCTTATATTCTGTTGCATTATCAGAACCATAGTTTCCATCATTGATCAACATCGGAGTGTAGTATTTCGTACTGTCACTTTTAATAGGAAGATCATTCTTATATGATACCGTCTTTGTACCATCCACTGTAAGGGATACATTGGAGAACTTCAGATTTGTCATGGTACGCGGAATATCCGTGCTGATAAATACTATATTATACTTCTCAGGTGCCTGATCCGGAAAATTCGAATCACGAAGCTGCGTCAGATCGACATCCGAAATGCTGATCGTATACTCTCCGTTGTGATCGATCACTACATCTTGAATCGTTGCCTTTGTCTTTTGTTTGCCACCGTCATATAGTATTTCCTTCTTATAATCGATATCTTTGCTCTTTAGACCGCCATTGGCATCATCCCATGCATTACGGTATGCCCACTTGTCTGTCTGGAAACAGAGATATGCATTGTAGGAGGATGCAGCCGGTGCCTGTGTCGGCTCTGCACCCGGAGCCGGATTATCTGAACCCTTTACCATATGTACCTTAAAGGTGACCTCTGCCTCATCCTTATAAGTCAGCTTTTCAGAGGTGATCGCAGGATCATCCTTGCTTCCGGTATCGCTCCACTCATTATAAATTTCAATCCTGTAGTTTCCATTTTTCTCGATATCCCCAACGAACATCTTGTCTTTATCCAGAGCGACTTCTTCGCCATCTAAATAAAGCCTGATATCGTCCTTTGCAATTTCATATACCCATCCGTTTTCCTTACATGCATTATCAAAGCCTACAATATCAACATTAAATACCTTCGGTGATACGGAATCATTGGCTGTATTGTTTACGGCAGTAACGCTGTACACCGGATCCATCGGTACATTATCAGCAGTTCTTATTGCAGCCTCTTTTAATGCAACCTTTGCCGTTCTTCCAACTGCAGATTCCGGATTCCATACGCCATTTTCTCCCTTTGCATCTTTCCCTTCATTGGTCTGTATGTATGCAGTGCAGGTCTTTGCCGTCGTTGCCTTCAGGTTAAGCGTAAAGGTGACCTTCAGCTCATCTGACCATGCAAAATCAGCTTCATCCTCGATCGCTTTCAGAGCATCATGACCATCCAGCGAAGGCTGTCCTCCCCAGCCATTATGAATCTGAATACGGTAGGTTCCCTTGGCTTCGATATCTCCCGTAAAGAGAGAAGGTAAATTCACCTCTGTTTCCGTGCCGTCTAAAAATACCTTTAAATCTTCTACCTCCGGCTCCAGACCGGCAGAATTGATGAGCGGCATCATTTCCGGAACATCTATGCAAAGTACATTACATTCTTCATATGGTTCACCAGAAAGATTTTTTACAGATACTGTATAGGTCCCTTTTCCTTCCTTGATAGGAATCTCTGCAGTCAGGGCACCGTTCTGCTCTGCTTCCTCAGCAGTCCACTGTCCATTTGGTGATATTTTGCTTTCATCAAAGCTGTAACCGGTTCCAGGATGTGATACCAGATATGCTGTACAGGTATCTACTCCTGCATCCTCCGGTGACGGTGCGATCACTTCCGGCTCCCCGCTTGCTGCTGGTGCTTCGCTTGCAGCTGCGCTTGCTTCCGGAGATGCACTCACGTCTGCACTTGCTGCAGGAGATGCACTTGCATCTGCACTTGCTGCGGGGGACGCACTTGCATCTGCACTCGCTTCCGGAGATGCGCTTGCGTCTGCACTCGCTGATGGGGATGCTGACGGATCAGAACCGCTCCCCTCTTCCGCGCTTGCTACCGTCGGATTCGTACTTCCCACACCGCCGGTAAAACCTACGCCTGTCACTGCCATTGCCGCTGTCAAAACGTAAGACAGCGCACGTTTCCATGATTTTCTCATAAAACCATTCCTCCTTATGATAAATATTACCAGGGAGCTGTTCAAAACGAACCGTTCCCAAAAGTTCCACGGGGGATGAGAAGCCCTCTGTGAATCTCTTTTTGCCTGACTTTTTTAGTATAGCACACTTGTCCTCTTTTTTCCAGATTTTCTTACAGGTATTTTTTCCAGATATTTCCACTGAGTTACACTTCACACTGCAGTGGCATTTTTAGTCAATATGCTGAAACAGGAAACTGTATACTTGTGGAAAAGACCGTATGGGACCGCCGGTACTTAAGCACCGTATTTTGGTGCTTTATAATACCGCTCTCCTTTAATCCAAAAATTCCAGGGATTTAAATTTATATGGCAAAAACCTCCCCATATACGCCCGCATAAAATGAACCAATTCCTCCAGTACCGAATCCGATACTAAAAAGGTGTACAGCTTTTCTAATGGTGTGGACAGAATGAACTGCAGGGAATAAAGAGCATCCCCGCTCAGCACGAAGGGACGTGCATTTTTCAGCTCCGGGTGCTTTTCTGCACAGCTCCCGCACAAAAGCCCGCCTGCCTGAAAATATACGGAAGCGCAGTCTGTCTTTCCACAGTCCAGACACGCAAAAAGCTCCAGTCCCTGACCGGAAATCATCAAAAGCCTGAGTTCATAAACGACACGAATCAGCTTTAAAGGCATTTTATCCTTCTGCATGGCAAGAAGTGTTATGTATAGCAGTAAAAGCTCACCCGAAGCGTCCATGTTTTCCCTGCATACGTATCTCGCCATCTCCGAAAAGTAGGCAGCGTAACAGGTCTTATCATAATCTGCGGCAATCTCGCCAAAGGATTTCCGGATGGAGGCACTTCGAAGGGAATAAGAGCTCCTGCCTTCATATACCATAAACTCCCCGTAAATCAGAGGAATCGTACAGCCTGACAGGGCGCTTCCTGATTTTCTCGCGCCCTGTGCAAATGCTGATATCCTTCCCTTTTCCCTGGTCAGAAGCTCCACCCTTCTGTCATATTCCTTCATCGGTGAAGACGTAAGTACCATCCCTGTCACTGTCACCGTATCATTCATGCTTCACCTTTTCCTCCTGATTCTTCCTGTCGTTTTCTAAGGCAAACAGGATATTTCCTGCTGTATCGGAGTCGGGGACAGCATCCGACAGATTCGTAACCCTGTCAATACACCCCTTATACTCTAAGTAATCCATCACCCGTCCCGAAGCAGCAAAGTTTTCCCAATCGTCTTTTAAAGCCATCCTACATCCCTAAATGACGACAAAATAAGAAATGCCGCCATCCCTTTCTTCGTATTTTCGTACTGCATACAGCTTTACACATTTTTAAATCAAAGGCTGTACTTTCTGCAAAGCATATGAACCCTTTGTTACTATTGATTTGCTCCTGCATCAATTATTAGGATGGCTTTTCTTTTAAAATGTATTCCTAAAATCTGCTGGTAAGTATTTACATAGCCTGTATTCTACCATGTCATTTCGTTTGGCAAACCTCTAAAGACAGGAAATGACATTGCTTCAACCGGCGTACCTAAAATTCCTCATCCTTCCGATAGCCAAAATTTTTAATCAGAAAATCGCTTTCTCTCCAGTCCTTTTTCACCTTCACCCAAAGCTTTAGATTCACCTGACAGTCCAGTAAATTTTCCATGTCATGACGCGCCTGGGAACCAATCTTCTTTAACATCGCTCCCTGCTTTCCGATGATGATGCCCTTATGCGAATTTTTTTCGCAAACAATGGTCGCACGGATGTCAATGATAGTTCCGGATTTTCGCTCGTGCATTTCATCAATCGCCACCGCCACGCCATGCGGAATCTCATCGTCCAGATTTCTAAGTGCCTTTTCCCGAATCATCTCTGCCACGATCTGACGCTCCGGCTGGTCCGTAATCGTATCCGGATCATAAAACATCGGTCCTTCCTCTAAATACGCAAACATGACCTTTAAAAGCTCGTCCGTGTTTTCCCCCTTTCGTGCCGATACCGGTACGATCTCCTTAAAATCCGCTTCATCCTTATAGGCATCTATAATCTTTAAAAGCTCTGCCTTTTCTACGGTGTCAATTTTATTGATGACAAGGATGACCGGTGTATCCGTCTGGCGCAGTTTTTCCGCGATATGCTTTTCCCCGGCACCGATAAACGTCGTCGGCTCTACCAGCCAGAGAATCACATCCACCTCATTTAAAGTACGCTCCGCGACCGTCACCATGTATTCGCCCAATTTATTTTTCGCTTTATGGATTCCCGGTGTATCTAAAAAAATGATCTGCCCCTCCTCCGAGGTATAGACCGTCTGGATCCGGTTTCTCGTGGTCTTCGGCTTGCTTGATGTGATTGCGATTTTCTGACCGATCAGCTGGTTCATCAAAGTCGATTTTCCCACATTTGGCCGCCCGATTAACGTCACAAAACCGGATTTAAAGCTCTTTTCCTTTTTCGTATTTTTCATCTCTTCCTCATTTCTTTATCATTTTATCCTATTTAATTTAATGCTAACCAACCCTGCGCCCGGAAAAATCACGATCTATTTTAAAGGCTCTATTTTATCAAACAGCTCCTTCTCTGCCTCTAAATGTTCCTCGTTCCCAATGACACAAAGGT
>JAFVAA010000317.1 GCA_017476305.1 Lachnospiraceae bacterium | reverse complement strand
TTCCCGACTCCATTATACACTCTGTTTTCATAAATTGTTTTATCAAAAAAGTATTTCGGTCCCGTATATTCGACATCCATATCTGTAGCTGCTGTCAGATAGCCTTTATTTGCCGCTGTCGCCG
This sequence comes from Lachnospiraceae bacterium, assembly GCA_017476305.1. GTDB lineage: Bacteria > Bacillota > Clostridia > Lachnospirales > Lachnospiraceae > Butyribacter. Next base: position 3,140 of record JAFVAA010000317.1, on the reverse strand, counting down.
CAATCGAACGGGCATCCATCAGTGCCACGGAAGAAATCTGACCATTCTGAATCTTGGATCCTTCTCTGTTCGGGAAGTTTCTCGTAGAGTGACGGATACTGAATGCATTATTCGCCGGCGTATCTCCCGCCCCAAAACAAGGACCGCAGAACGCTGTCTTCACGATAGCACCCGTCGCAATCAGATCGGCCATCCTTCCATTTTTCGCCAGTTCCATGTAAATCGGTGTCGAAGCAGGATAAACGCTCAGCGTAAATTCATCCGCACCGATGCTCTTCCCTTTTAGGATATCAGCTGCCGCACAGATATTTTCGAAACCGCCCCCGGCACATCCGGCAATGATTCCCTGATCCACATAGAGCTTTCCATCTCTTACTTTATTTTTCAGAGAAAAATCCACCTGTCCATCCAGAGATACCAGTGCTTTTTTCTCCACATCCTCTAGAATATCCATGAGATTTGCTTTTAATTCCTCAATCGTATAGGTGTTACTTGGATGGAACGGCATCGCGATCATCGGTTTGATTTTTGAAAGATCCACATAGACCATGCCATCGTAATAGGTTACTGCCTCCGGCTTTAACTCCTTATACTCCTCACTTCGTCCATGAATCTCATAAAACTCTTTAATCTTCTCATCCGTCGTCCAGATAGAGGATAAACAGGTCGTCTCTGTCGTCATGACATCGATTCCGATACGATAGTCCGCAGACAGCTTCGAAACGCCCGGTCCCACGAACTCCATCACTTTATTCTTTACATATCCGTTTTCAAAAACGGCACCGATGATTGCCAGAGCCACATCCTGCGGTCCCACTCCCTTTACAGGTTCTCCGTCTAAGTAAATGGCAATCACGCCCGGCATAGGGATATCATAGGTACGGCTAAGAAGCTGCTTCACGAGCTCCGGTCCTCCCTCTCCCATCGCCATCGTTCCTAAAGCACCATAGCGGGTATGGGAATCAGAACCTAAAATCATCCTTCCACCACCGGCAAGCATCTCTCTGGCAAACTGATGAATCACAGCCTGATGTGGCGGTACATAGATTCCACCATACTTTTTCGCACAGGAAAGTCCAAACATATGGTCATCCTCATTGATGGTACCTCCCACTGCACATAAGCTGTTGTGACAGTTCGTCAGAACATACGGCACCGGAAACTTTTCAAGCCCGGAAGCCCTGGCTGTCTGAATGAGTCCCACAAAGGTAATATCATGCGAGGTCAGCTTATCAAATTTGATCTGAAGCTGCTCCATATTTCCGGAAGTATTGTGTTCCTTTAAAATGCCATACGCCATCGTTCCCTTCGCAGCATCCTGCTTTTCCGGAGCCTGTCCTGCTTTTTCCTGCAGTACAGCCTTTACATCACCGGAATCTTCTACAATCTCTGTCCCATTTACTAAATAAACACCGTTTTCATATAATTTAATCATTTTTCTGTCTCCTGTTTTTTTTCTATCTAATATATCTAATATTTCCATGATTCTCTTCCATACTATTTTCTTCCATGCCGAAGCCCAAAAAGCCATGTGAAAAATAATATGCTGAAATGGTCAGTCTAATCCGACATCCTGTGTCTACTGACAGAGCTTTGCCACCACCTGATTGATGTCCTTCCCATCTGCCTTTCCCTTCAGCTCTGCCATCACCGCTTTCATGATCTGTCCCTTATTTTTCGTAGCGAGAACCTCTGCAAACTTTGTATGAAGTATCTCTTCAATCTCCTCCGGGCTTAACATCTTTGGCGCATATTCCATAATAATATCATACTTCGTCTGATATTCCTCTTTTAACTCTGTTCTTTCCGCAGGACAGGTCTCCACCTGCTCCTTTACCGTCTTTGCTTCCTTTAAAATTGCCCTGTTTACCACTTCCTCTGAAATATCATCCCTTGTCCCCTCATCGATCGCAATCTTCTTCGCAGCAGAGATAAGTGTGGAAATCGTCTCCTTGCGTAACTTATCCTTTGCCTTCATCGCTGCTACCATGTCCTTCTGTAATGTCTTAAAATCCATAATACTATCCTGCCTTTCTATTTCTTCTTTAAAATTTCCATGCACTTTATCCATGTCATTTCCTTTAATCTTATCGTAATGATAAAAACCGGTTCGTCCGTTTAAAATTCCAAACGAAATGACATTTGCTTAGTTCCCTTTAAATTTACTCTCACAGTAAATACACCGGTAAATCCGGTTCTCTCTGTCCGTCAGCTTAAAGGTATGCGGAAGCTCCTGCTCAATCGAAGTGATACACCTCGGATTTCTGCATTTGATAATCCCTGTTACTGTATCCGGAAGCTCTAACCTCTGCTTTTTAATGATCTCATTATTTTTAATGACATTGATGGTGATTTTATGATCAAGAACCCCCAATACAGCCAGGTCAATATCAAGCGGGCCCTCAATCTTGATAATATCCTTTTTTCCCATCTTATTACTACGGGCGTTTTTTATGATCGCCACGGAAACATCCAGCTTTTCCAGATTCAGGTATTCATATATCTTCATGGCACCGCCGACCTGAATATGATCAATCACAACTCCTTCATTCAGTTCTTCTATATTCAGCATAAAGAACCACCTCCATTTCTTCTGCCAAAGCTCGAAAAAACATACTCCAAAATTTATTTTCTGAAAATATGTTCTTTATCCAGTCCCAAAAGTGACATGATCAGTGCCATGCGCACATACACTCCATACTTCGCCTGCATAAAATACACTGCTCTTTTATCATTATTCACCTCCGTAGAGATTTCATTCACTCTCGGCAGTGGATGCAGCACATACATCTTCTCTTTTGCATACTGCATTTTCGAAGCATCTAAAATAAAGCTGTCCTTTAAACGGATATAATCCTCTTCATTAAAGAAACGCTCTCTCTGCACGCGCGTCATATATAAAATATCCAGATCCGGCATATATTTCTCCAATTCACTGGTTTCTATGTAATCAATCTTTCCGGCATCCAAAACCTCTTTCTTTAAATATTCCGGAATCTGGAGTTCCTTCGGTGAAATCAAAACAAAGCGTACTCTCGGATAGCGAACCATGGCATTGATCAGGGAATGTACGGTTCGTCCGAATTTCAAATCCCCACACATCCCGATGGTCAGATTTTCCAGCCGTCCCATCAGCGTTT
>JAFVAA010000316.1 GCA_017476305.1 Lachnospiraceae bacterium | reverse complement strand
ATTAATTCATAGAAAACAGGCAGTTATAGAAGGATATGTACTATAACTGCCTGTTTATTATTTCAAGTTCTTCAAAATCTCCAGTGTATATTCCCAAGTCCTTCGGACGCTTTCCACATCCATACTTTCCTTTGGTGTGTGGATATCCTTCATGTCCGGACCAAAGGAAACGCAATCCAGTTCTTCCATTTTTCCGGCAAAGAGACCGCATTCCACGCCGGCGTGAAGTGCCTCGATGACTGGCTTTTTCCCATACTGCTTTTCGAAAATAGAAACCATAAGTTCACGCAGAGGGGAATCCTTTTTATATTCCCATGCAGGATAGTCCCCGGAAAGTGTGACATTACCACCCAGGGTTTCCATCAGGCAGCTGATTCTGTCCGTCAATTCTTCCTTTTCCGTGCTTACATTGCTGCGGACGGCAAAGGAAAAGGTGATTTCTCTTTCCTTTGTCTGCAAAATTCCTAAATTCAGGGAGGTCTGCACCAGCCCTTCGATGTCATGGCTCATCTTTTGGATTCCATTCGGAAGTGTGACAAGAGCCGTGATGATTTTTTCCGTAGTCTCCCCGTTCAGTGCGGAAACCTTCGTTAATTTATCTTTTGTCGAAGTAGCGACATTCCCAGTATCGGCGGAATCTGTAGAAGCAGCGATAGCGGCATTCGAACCGGAATTTCCAGACGCAGAGAATTTCTGCGCAGAATGTCCTAAGGTCAGGGAAAGTGTGATCCCGGCATCCGTTGCATGGTATTCCCTTTGGTAGATTTCTTCCAAACGGGAGATGTGCTCTGCTGCCGCAGAATAATCCTGTTCCTTTGTGAATAAAAGCTTTGCAGTAGCTTCCCTCGGAATCGCATTATCCTTTGACCCACCTTCGACAGAAACCAGATCGAAATACAGGGCTTTTGAGAGCTGATAAAGTGTGCGTCCTAAAAGCATATTGGCATTGGCGCGGCCTTTATCAATCTCCACACCGGAATGTCCGCCGAGAAGTCCTTTTATACTCAGTGTGGCAGGAATCCCCTCCTTGGTGGTTTTAAGATAGGGAAGATGAGCAGTAGCGGTCACTCCACCGGCACAGCTGACTAAGAGGTGCCCTTCGTCTTCAGAATCCATATTTAGCATAATGCGTGATTTTAAAGGAGAGCAGTCGAGAGCTGCGGCTCCTAACATCCCGATTTCCTCATCTACAGTAAAGACTGCTTCTAAAGGTGGGTGTGGGATGGTATCGGAAGCTAAGATTGCAAGCATATAAGCCACTGCGATTCCATCATCGCCGCCAAGTGTCGTGCCTTTGGCAGAGATGATCCCATCCTTTAATTCTAAAGAAAGTCCATCGGTCTGGAAGTCGATTTCACAGCCTGTCTCTTTTTCACAGACCATATCCATGTGTCCCTGCAGCATGACAGGTGCGCTGCTTTCATAGCCCTTGCTGCCATCCTTAAAGATGATGACATTATTCGTGTCATCCTGTATGTAGCGAAGCTTTTGTTCCTTTGCAAAGGAAACAAGATAGTCGCTGATTTTTTTTGTATTTGTGGAGCCATGGGGAATCGCACAGATTTCTTCGAAATAGTGAAAAACTTCCTTTGGCTCTAAATCTGATAAAATATGGTTCATTTTCTTATCCTTTCTTATTGTATATTTTTTGTTTATTTTGAAGGTTTTAGGAATACTTCCGGCAGGACTGCACACCCGTTGTGCAGTCCGTACAGCACGACCTCACTTGTGGGGGTGTGTATCCCATAGCTTGCTTCGCAGGTATTGGAGGCTATTTCGAAGTTTCTGACTGCCTGATAAAGTGATGCATCTGAAGTGTATTTAAAAAAGTTACACTCCTGTCAAGCATTCGTTCCCTTTCCTCAGGAAAGGTATCCTCCATATGCGCTACGAGCTCAGAAACCGTGTGGGTTTCGTCCATGGCAAGCCAAAGGGCAGTTCCGTATTTATCCAGTGCGATGTGGCTGACCCTTGGCTTATGGAAGAATTTCTGTGCTATCCTATGGAAAAAGCCCTGATGCACCATATCGAGCACCACGATACCATCCTCTCTTTTCGTCCATGCCAGCTCCGGTTCCGGAATGAAAATAAAATCCAAATAATTTTTTTGAAGCTTTTGCGCTTTTTTCATACGAATCCTCCATTATGCCTTCTTTCTTTTCAGAGAAAAGAAATACATGGAAGCGAGCAAAAGGAGAAAGAAAATCACGCCACCGGTATTTCCAAATACTCCATTTAAATTCAGACGGTCCAGAACGGATCCGTCCTTTCCGGAAGGAATGGCAGCAAGGACTGCTATAAAGACACCGACCAATCCTTCTCCTGCAATCATTCCGGAGCTGTATAAAACGCCTCTGTCGATGGTTTCTTTCCTGTCCTTCCCGTTTTCGAACTTCTTCCCCTTTTCAAAGAAATGGCGCAAAAGCCCGCCAATGAAGATTGGAGCAGACAGATAGATTGGCAGATAAAGGCCAATCGCTACCGGAAGTACAGGAAGTCTTAGAATTTCGATTACTACAGCTATGCCGACACCGCAGATGATAAGTCCCCAAGGCAGTGTTCCACCCATGACACCCTCTACTACGAGCTTCATGAGGGAAGCTTGTGGTGCAGGCAGCTTTTGCGTGCCGAATTCCCAGGCATTGTTTAAAAGATACATCACTCCGCCAATGGCAAATGCAGCGATTACAGCACCTAAAAGCTCTCCAATCTGCTGGTAGAGCGGGGTGGCACCCACGATATATCCGGTCTTTAAATCCTGTGAGGTATCTCCTGCCATCGCAGCAATGATGCAGATAACAGTACCAATACAGATGGCAGATGCCATCCCTGCGTAGCCGGTCGCTCCGGTGGCTTTTAAAATCGCAGTAGAGATGAGAAGAGTAGCAATCGCCATACCGGAAACCGGATTGTTTGACGAACCGACCAAGCCTACCATCCGGCTGGACACGGTGGCAAAGAAAAATCCGAATACTACGATGAGAAGTGCACCAAGGATACCAACTGGAATGGATGGGATTAGCCAAATGGCTGCAGCGCAAACTACGGCACCGATGGCAAGTACAGGAAATGGTAATT